>JAHLFK010000060.1 GCA_018883805.1 Candidatus Limosilactobacillus merdavium
ACCCTTGATGAATTACTAAAGCGCTCTGATGTTGTAACACTCCACTGCCCATTAACTCCAGAAACCCACCATATGATCGACGCACCACAATTCGCCATGATGAAGGATTCCGCTGTATTGATTAACTGTGCCCGTGGTCCTGTTATCAGTGAAGAAGCACTACTTGATGCTTTACAAAACAAGAAGCTTGCTGGTGCTGCACTTGACGTTTACGAAGCAGAACCAAATGTCGCTGATGGCTTTAAGAAGTTAGACAACGTCATCTTGACTCCACACATTGGTAACGCATCATTCGAAGCCCGGAATGCAATGGCTGAAATTGTTGCTAACAACGCTGTGAATGTCTTAAATGGTGAAGCTGCTAAATACGTTGTTAATAAGTAATTGATAAGATTGTAAAAAAATAAGGTGATAGGAAAATGCAAGTTTTCCCATCACCTTTTTATTTTCAACTGTTACATGGTCTAATCGCGGGAAACCAATAGGCTAGCTACGCGTCTTAACTGCAAGGCTCGAGTCTAAGTCCGAACGATAATCAGCCCGGTTCCGTGCTAATCATCGTTCTATCCTTAGTTCACCGCCTTGCAAAGTCGCTATTTCCCAGCTCCAATCTCTACTTCACATTTAGAATCCAAATAAAGATGATGAAGATAAAGAAGAGCGCATACATGATTGGGTGAACTTCTTTACCCCGCTTAGCAGCGATCATTGTAATTGGGTACATGATTAACCCCAAAGCCATCCCATCTGAAATACTGTATGTCAGTGGCATCCCAATAACAATCAGGAATGATGGGATTGCGATTTCGAGCTTTTCCCAGTGAACCTTCTTCATGGATTGGGCCATCAAAACACCAACGATAATCAATGCTGGTGCAGTTACTTGGTTAGTAACTACTGGTAGTAATGGTGAGAAGAACATCCCCAAGATAAAGCAGATTGCTGTTACAACTGAAGTCAATCCAGAACGACCACCAACGGCAATCCCGGCAGATGATTCAACATAGGCTCCAACTGGAGAAGTCCCTAGAATAGAACCGACTAACATCGCACTAGAATCTGACATCAAAGCCTTACCAACCCGTGGCATCTTGTTATCCTTCATAAAGCCGGCTTGTTGTGCAAGGCCAACTAATGTTCCGGCGGTATCAAAGAATGTAACCAACAGGAATGTTAAGACAACTACCCACAATTGAACAGTATTGATTTGTGAGAAGTACTTAACCCCAACACCAAATGTTGGTTTTAAGCTTGGTGCAGTTGAAATAATATGGTGTGGCATTGGGATAAGGCCGCTAACCAAACCAACGATTGCAGTAACGGCCATTCCGATAAAGATTGCTCCTGGAACCCGTCTAACGAGTAGGATTGAGGTTACAATCAATCCGATAATTGTTAACCAAGTTGTTGGGGTTGTGAATGAACCCAAGCCAACAACTGTAGACTTATTGGCAACAATCAAACCACCCTGGTGCAAACCAAGGAAGGCAATAAAAAGACCAATCCCACTTGAGATTGCAAACTTCAAATCACTAGGAATAGCATCAATAATAACTTCACGTAATTTGAAGATAGTAATCAAGATGAAGATTAATGAGGCAACAAAAACCGCCGCTAGAGCAGTTTGCCAGTTAACACCCATCCCGATAACAACTGAATACGCAAAGAATGCGTTAATCCCTAAAGCTGGAGCAGTTGCAATTGGGTAACGCGCGTAAAGCCCCATCATTAAGGTCCCAAATGCTGCAGACAATGCAGTAGCAGTAAACACTGCTCCCTGGTTCATTCCTGCTGCCCCTAAAACATTAGGGTTAACGAACAAAATGTATGACATTGAAATAAAGGTAGTAAAGCCCGCCAATACTTCTGTACGAATGTTCGTATTTAATTCATTAAGATGAAAATAATTGCTAATTGCGTTCAAGAAAAAATCCTCCAAACAGTAATTACGAATAAAGCAACAAATGATATCTTATAATATTCGTATTAATCTGTAAAGAGGAATTTATTATTATATCGTGATTATCAACCTAGTCAAATGTTCTTGGCAAGATAATCATACAGGACGTCATGTTTAAGCTGTTTGGTATCAACGCCTAAAACTTCAGCAATCTTAAAAGCATAGGCAAATGCAGTTGCTGGTCCACGACTAGTAAGGATTTTGGCATCAGAATCAACTACTGTAATATCTTCATGGAACCGTGCACTTGGTACTTCCTTTTGGATTTGATCATTGATTCCTGGGTAGCAGGTATAATCATGGTTATCCAATAATCCATAATGAGCAAGGGCAATTGGTGCGGCACACATTGCAGCATCCCACTTACCTTCTTTATTTCGTTGAACCATTAGTTGCTTAAGTTCTTCACTGTCACGAAGCTTTTCAGCACCACCATAGCCACCTGGAAAGGCAACTAAGTCATAATCAAGTAACTGCTCACCCATTACTTCGTCACAGGTTAACTTAATATCATGGGCACCAAGGACTTCTTTGCCTTCAAGACCAACCATCTTCGTTTCAATGCCCAAACGCCGCAACATATCAACAACAGTTAATCCTTCAATCTCTTCACAACCTGGTGCAAAGACAACCGCAACTTTAGCCATTTTAAAATCTCCTTTTCTACTTATTTACAATTTTCTTGACTTCTGCCATTACTTTGTCTGATTCTGGCATATTATAAACTGCAAAAATATGAGGTAGATCCCGACCAACCACAAACTTAACTGGAATCTTTGCGTCACGCAGCTTTTGAACAAAGCTAGCACTATCTGGATACATAATCTCTCGTGTTCCAACACAGACCAAGACATCTCTTAACTGAGTAATATCACCATTAATTGGACTTAACCGATAATCCGCATGATCGGTATCACCAGCCCAAAGGTTTGCCACCCGACGTAATCCTTTAATGGACAAAGTAACATCATGTGGTTCATACTTGGCAATTGTCGGATTGGTTAGATCGAGATCCAACCATGGAGAGATTAAAACTAAGTGTCCTGGTTGAGGTAAATCGTGACCTGCACAATATTCACAGAATCCGGCGGCTAAACCACCACCTGCTGAATCACCCAAGATCGTTATATCACTTACCGGAATCTGATCATAGATCTGTTGATACAGCTGTTTCAGGCTTTGATAAGCCGCTTTAAATGAATGTTGGGGTAACTGTGGATACAGGACGACATAAACTCGCGCACCAGTTTCCTGAGCAAGCCGATCTGCATAGAGCCATTGTTCCTTCACAGGCTGTTCAATGTATGCCCCACCAGGTAAGTAAATGATTGCCTTTTGCTGGTTAGGCTGTTCATTTAAAACATAGGTCCTGACTGGCGCATTGGGTAATTTTCGTAAGTTAACAGAAAACGGTACCGCTGGCATTACAAAGTCTTCACTGTTGGTTTTGCGGGCCTCTTCAAGCATTTCATTAAACTTTTGCTCGTCAGCCATTCGTCGTTTAAACCCACTAACTTGAATTTGAAGCTCAACAAACGTTGCTCGTTGGGATCGATGATGACCACAACGGACAAGATCACGAACACTTTGACCAACATTATTCGCAATCTCCGAAGCAACATTCCGTTGAAATCGTGGTAATTTTTTCATGAGCAGAAACGCTCCTTTAATAAAATAACCGAATAAATTCGATTTTAATCAAATAGTTATCTTTATCGTAACACGATTCTATCCACTAACTCCATTCAATTTTGTTAAGTTTTGGGCTAAGAAAACAACAAAAGACGTGATAGAAGTCAATTATCACTTCCTATTCACGTCCTGCTATTCTAAAAAAGTCAATTTTAATTAGTCTTTACTTGTTTCCGATTCCGAACACCCATGATCACAATCATAACTAACGCAATGATAATCAATACCAATGCCGTAATTACGATATCTCGGTAACCAGTAAATAAGATATGACGCATTTCAGGAAGGAGTGCTGTTGGAAGACTACCGGCTGTTTTGGCATTTGATAACTTATTCAGCATTCCCATCGTGATTCCATGGTGACTTTCGATCCCTCTTAATAGGGCGTGGTTTAAGATAACCCCGTAGATTGCGGACATGAAAGTTTGACTGAGGATCCGGAGAAGGTACCCCATTGAAGTTGCGATTGGAACATCACGCAATTCTGCATCCGTCTGAACGTTAATTTGGAGGATATTAAAGACCAAACCAACACCAAAGCCTTCGAATCCGCCCAGAATTAGTAACAGCCAAAATGGCGACGACTGACCACCTATTAAGAGACCAAGAAATGCGATAAAGATAGTAAAGGCCCCTAAGCCAACAATCTGATATTTTGTCCACCGTTCTTGAACAAACGGTACTAACTCAGAACCAAGGAAATCAGTAACGGCCCCGGGGATTTGTGTCATCCCCCCTAGTAAGGCTGACAGACCTAGGATTCCCTGGGCCCACATTGGAATATAAATAACAAAGGCAATAAATGAACCCCAAATAATCACGAAGAGCATAAAGTCGATCACCAATTCATGGTTAGTAAATAGGCGGTTCGGCACGATCGGATCAGCCGCTTGTCGATCAACCCTTACCATCCACCAAAGGAGGGCTAAGCCAATAACAAAAAGGCCAATAACAATGAATAATGATGCTACACCAATTAATTGAACTGCAATCAAAATCAACATTAAGCTGCTGACAAGAAGGGTAGCCCCTAAATAATCAATTGGCTTCCCTGCAGCTTGCTTACTATCGTTCTTATAAAAGATTGAGATAATCGTAATCGCAATTAAAGCAATTGGAACGTTAACGTAGAACACCCAATGCCAGCTTAACGCATCAACAATCCAACCACCAAGCAACGGGCCAATAATTGAAGCTGTCCCAAAGCAGGCACTAGATAGTCCAAGCACAGTCGCCCGCTTTTTTAAGTTAGTGTATAATTCCGCAAAAACAATAAAGGGGATCGTGTTCATTCCGCCAGCACCGATTCCCATTATTGCCCGGGCAATAATAAACCAGGTAATATTTGGTGCCATCCCCTGGAAAATAGCACCAATCGCAAATAGTGAAGTTGCGCTAATATAAGCAACCTTATTTCCTTTATGTTCACCAAATTTACTCCAAAGTGGCGTTGCAACAGCCATTCCAAAAAGGAAGATTGCCACAATCCACCCCATGTATTGGAGTGCATGTAAGTCACTAGTGATTGCTGGTAATGCTGTATTGACAATTGTTCCGTCCATTCCAGCCATAATATTAGAAAGAAGAAGTGCTCCGGTAACAATCGTTCGTCTCTTTTCCAGCTCCAATTTCCCATCTCCTTTGTACACAAAGATAGCGGGATCGAATTACTTCTTCACCCGCTATCTTTTTATTAATTGCGATTAGAATAATAACTAAAACCGTATTATACAAAGCAATTTGCCATTTGTAAAATATAGTTTACTTCTTAATTTCTTTGATAATCTTACCCAATTTTTGCCAATCAGCTTGAACTGTCGGCTCCAATTTACGCCGATAAAGCACAGCTGCTGGATGATACATTGGAACAATCAATGAATCAGTGGTTGCTAATTCATAACCGCTACCATCTTTACGCGCCTTTTGAATTGGTTGCTTTAACAGTTGACCATGTAACTGCCCAATATTTGCTTGTGGACCAAGTAACCTTTGCAAAGCAGTGTTGCCAAGGGGCACGATGATTTTAGGCTGGACTTGACCTAATTCCCAGTCAAATAGATTAGCAAATGCCAAAACTTCTTTCTTGGTTGGTGTTCGGTTGGGCTTCTTAATTACTACTTGGCCGGTCTTTTGATCAACCACTTTTTTGATCGAGAAAGGCCTTTGCCGAACGACACTAGTAATATAAACGCTCTCCCGATCATAACCAATCGTTGCAAGCATCTTAATCAGCTCTTTTCCTGAAGCGCCAGAAAAAGGAATATTATGTACTTCTTCATGACGACCAGGTGCTTCTCCAACTAGCATCAAGTCTGGGTTAAGTTTTCCCTGGCCTGGTGTAAAGCCAGCAAGGTTTCTCCCTGCAACTCGTTGTTTGACGATCGCTAATAGATCTTGTGGATATTGAATAATCATTATTCTTATTCCTCGAAAACTAACCGTTATGTCGCCACTTTGGATCCGTAATAATTCGGGCCGCAATTAACCCTAACGGCAAGAAGACAACAATTAGTAGTGCTTTCGTAATCCAAAGGGCACCAACACTAATTGATGTGAGTCCCATATTATACATAGCTTGGTACATATACAGCCCAGGAACCATGATTACGATTGAAGGGACAGTAATTGAAATTTGTGGGTAATGAATTTTACGCTTAACAACTGAAGCAAGTAATCCAGCGATCAATGCCCCAATGAAGGCACATGCTCCAGCAGGAATATTACTATAATCAACCAATTCTAGCCGGGTAGTATTAGCAATCGCACCAATCACCCCTGCAGTCGCTGCCATTTGCGGCGTACTATTAAACATGATTGAGAATCCGAAGACCCCACCAAAGCTCGTTACAACCCGCAATAACATTAATACTAAGGGTGATAGTGGTAATGTAGCAAGAGTCCCTGGGCGGAGTTTTACTGCCATAGCCACAATCCAGCCAACTAATGTAGCAACAACAATGATCGTCACAGCATACGTTAACCGTTCAAGTCCCGAACGCATATCCAGCTTGGAAATATCCAGTCCACTTGTAATGAATGGAAATCCTGGAATAACAAAGAGCATTGCCCCAATATAACCAGTTTCGTGACGAGGGCTAACGTGAAAGACCCATTGCATTCCCATAAAAGCAAACAGGTAAAAGAGACAAGCAACAGCTACCCCAACTGAAACACACGCAAGCAACGTAATGTGGTGACCAATTAGCTTACTACGAACATAGTTACCAAGTCCGGCTCCTAAGAAACTGCAAGCCATTTCAACTGGTCCACCACCAAGCAAAAAGACGAAGCAACTACATGCAAGTGCTGCAGCTAATCCCATTTGAAGCGATGTATAGTTCCCCCGACTATGAGCGATTTTTTCCAATCGATTGTGGATTTCGCCAATTGTCATTTCACTACCATGTTCCTTGAATTCATCAATGAATCGTTCCATTTGTGATAACTTACTGGTGTTCACACCGGTACTTGGCAATGATAATGCCTGCGTATAGCTATGGTGCGCATCCATACAGGTATATTCCAGTGAAACTAACCCAATATCCGCTGAACATGTCATTTTTAATTCCCGGGCAATGATGTTCATCGAATCCCGGACACGCCATGCCCCTGTTCCATACGAAAGCATCATTAATCCAATTCGACCGGCAATTGCTGCTCGTTCAACCAAATTAGCCTCACCTGCTGGCGTGAAGTTATCGTTAGTAAAAAAATCCTGCCAAGGAATTGCCATGTGGTGATGATTTGAAATATGCTTTGCAGGCTCAAAGCCCATTACACTTTCGGTTTCTTCCGAGTCACTTTTCCTCATGACTTCTGTTCTCCTCCATCAATTATGTTTAATTAAGTTCACACAAATCATTATACAGACGTTGTCAAGGACTAATCATCCAAGTGGAGTTTCTTAATCCGCTCAATAAAGTCCTTTTCATCGTCACTTAAAACATAACCTTCACGGGTAACAATTGAGATATAGAATTTTTCTGGGATTGGATCAAGAATGTCTAACGCCTTAATCCCCGGTTCATTAGTTGCGGCATCCTTAACCATTACGCTAATTCCCTTATCCTGGCGAACTAATTCCTTTACCCAGGAAACATTTGGTAACCGGTAAACGATAATCTTAGGTTTAATCTGGGCATATGCACAATAAGCTTGGAACGCCGATTGATGAACGTATTGTTGATCATAATTAATAAATTCTTGATCGGCTAATTCTTTAAAATGAACCGCATCCTTCTTAGCAAGTGGGTTCTTTTCACTGACAATAACGCTGAATGGTCGGGTTGTAATTAACTCAGCAAAGACATCTTCCTCATTAATTGGGGAAGTTGTTGCCAGAATTGCGATATCAATTTTTCCCTTTTGTAACTGAGTAAGTAAGTCATGTGAACCAACTGCAGTGATTCGTAATCGCGGAAGCAAGTCACCAGAAAATTCTTCAACGATTTTTGAAATATACAATTTACCGATAATTGGCGGTAGCCCAAACCGAATTTGCTTTTGGTTTGCCCGATCAATCTCTTTTCGTGTAAGGTTAATCTTTTCATTGATTAACATAGCATTTTCATAAAGAAGCTTCCCACTCCGCGTGATCATTTCATCACGGTGAAATCGATCCTTCCGAATTAACTGGGCATTGAATTCTTTTTCCAAGCGTTGGATTGCCTGGGTAATACTTGGCTGAGAAACATTAAACTCTTCAGCAACCCGTGTGTAATTTTTATATTTAACTAAAGCTACAAAATACTGTAAATCGCGGGTATTCATGTTTGTTCATTCCTTTATTTGTCGTTCAGATACATAATCCTATCTTACGCCAAAATAACAAGAAACGGCAAGAAAATAAATAAAGCTCCGACCTTCAAAAGAAGATCGAAGCTTTATGTTTGTTTATGTGGATGTTCTAATGCAGCTAGGTCAAAACGTGTTCAGCCTAACCTTCCTCGAGATAACGACCTCCAAGAGATGGTGCAAGACACCATCCTCTTGGAGAAATCGTTATCATCCGGGAGCTTTTAACGGGCTCGCACTCTAATTTTTACCACATTCCTAATACTTTCATCCAAAGGCTACCAATACCGATCCAAACGACGAGGTAGAAGATACCGAGGACGAAGTTGAGTGACCACCACTTGGATTGTGGAACATAGCCAGAACCGAAGAGAACTGGGGCTGGACCAGAAGCGTAGTGGGTAGTTGATGCCATTAAGTTACCGAAGAAACCAAGCATCAAAGCAGCAAGCATTGCTGGAACGTGGGCAGAAATGGCAACGGCAAGGAAGGCGCTGTACATTGCTGTAACGTGGGCAGTTGAACTTGCAAATAGGTAGTGTGAGTAGAAGTAAACAACGATCAAGATGATCAATACCAATACCCAGTTCATACCATGAAGGGAACTACCAACGGCCTTACTTAACCAAGGAATGAATCCTAAGGTGGTTAATGAACCGGCCATCATAACAAGAACAGAGAACCATGTCAGAGTGTTCCAAGCACCAGTTTCATGAAGGACATCTTGCCAACTTAATACACCTGTTAACAAGAGAAGTCCAAGAGCGATAAATGCAGCCAAGGTAGCATCGATACCGATAAAGCTACCAACAATCCAGAGAACTAAGGCAATTACAAAGATAACAGCCATGAACTTTTCTGGAAGAGTCATTGGTCCCATAGCAGAAAGTTGTTCTTCAGCCCATTGCTTAGCATTTGGTGTTTCCTTAATTTCAGGTGGGTACATCTTGTAGATTAACCATGGAACAACAACCAAGGAAATAATTCCTGGTACCAAAGCAGCTAAGAACCAGCCAACCCAGGTAACGTTAACCCCGTTGCTCTTAGCAAGGGTTTGAACTAATGGGTTTGCGGCCATGGCAGTCATGAACATTGCAGCAGTGATCATATCACCATGGTATTCAGCAAAGATTAAGAAAGAACCAATTTTTCGTTCTGTTCCCTTCTTAGGGTCTGAACCAAATGATTGTGATAATGATTCAATGATTGGGTAAAGCACACCACCGGCACGCGCTGTGTTACTTGGTGTTGCTGGAGCTAAAATCAAATCAACTCCGATCAATGAGTATGCAAGGCCCAATGTACGCTTACCGAAACGCTTAACAAAGTTCAAAGCGATCCGCCGACCAAGACCAGTCTTGATAAATCCACGGGCAATGAAGAATGCCATTGCAATCATCCAAATGGAGGCATTCCCAAACCCAACGATTGCCTTGTCCATTGGTACAGTCTTAGTAAGAACTGTTAATGCGAAGGCAATGATTGATACACCACCAATTGGCAGTGGTCGAGTAATACATGCAATAATTGTTCCGACAAACAAAGCAAACATGTGCCAACCAGCAACTGGAACTGCCGCTGGCTTAATTGGGGTCATAAACCATAATACTAGGCCCACAATAACAGGCCAGATGAACCCCTTATAATTTACACTTTCTAATTTTTTCATCTTTTCTTCCCTTATGCATATAAATAATTGCTAGAGAGAATATGGATCAACTCATAAGTGAATTTAATCCATCTCTCTTATTTACTTAGTTTTTCAAACTCCGCGCGTAAAGAGTAACTTGTTGACCAGCTTGACGGCCAAAGACAATCGTTTCAGCGATTGAGTTACCACCAACACGGTTGTTACCATGTAATCCACCGGCAACTTCACCAGCAGCAAAGAGTCCCTTGATAACGTCACCATTACCATCAAGAACTTGAGTCTTTGGTGTAATGTGAATTCCACCCATTGTGTAGTGAATTGCAGGAGCGATGTGAATTGCGAAGAATCCTGGCTTAGTGATTCCCCGATCCATCCCCGTTGTCCGGTTGAATTCTTGATCATCATGGTTTTCAACAGCCTTGTTCCAAGTATCAACAGTTTCCTTCAAATTAGCAGGATCAACATTGATGTTCTTGGCCAAGTCTTCAATTGTGTCACCATGAACAACTAAGCCAACCTTGTCGTAGAATTCGATTGCCTTAACGTGGTCCCGAATTCCTTGGTCAAAGATCAAGTAAGCACTGTGTTCTGGAAGAGCAGTAATTGCGTTAGCACAAATCTTCCGGGTGTTCAATTCGTTAACGAACCGCTTTCCTTCGCCGTTAACCATGATGGCACCTTCACCACGAACAGCTTCACCGATGAGGTAAACGTGAGGATTATCTTGTTGAACAGTTGGGTGAACTTGAACAAGGTCCATTTGCATTAATTCACCGCCAACGCCTTCAGCAAGTTTCAAACCATCACCAGTTGCCCCGGGTTGGTTAGTAGTCTTGTAATCAGCAAGATCTGGACGGAACCGCTTCATGTATTCCTTAGAAGCACCGAAACCACCGGTAGCTAAGATAACAGCCTTAGCATTGATAATCTTGGTAATTCCATCGGCATCAACTTCAACACCATTAATCCGGCCATCTTCTGCCCGACGAAGCTTTGTTACCTTGGTCTTGTTGAAGACTGGAATATCTTCCTTAGCAACAACTTCCAATAAACTCTTAACTAAGAAGCCACCAATTGGCGCCATACTTGCAGGACGGTGGGTCCGCTTCTTGGACATTCCACCAGTAATAGTAATGTCGTCAAGCTTGATACCATGATCTGCTAACCAGTCAATTGCTGGTGCAGTGTGGTAAACAAAGTAGCCCAACATGTCCTTGTCGTTTAACCGACCACCATCTTTGTAAGTTTCGTGGTAAAAGTCGGCAACATTATCAATGACACCGTGATGAAGCTGAACATTGGTTTCCGCAGCGTTCATTCCAGAAGAAGCCCGATTAGTGTTACCACCAAGTTCTGCTTCCTTTTCTAATACGGCAACCTTCATCCCCAATTCGTTTGCTTGAATTGCAGCTGAAAGTCCAGTACCACCAGAACCAATGATTACAGCATCATAGTTGTTTTCTAACTTGCCAACAGATGTTGGTTGGAAATTTGCCATTACTTAGATCTCCCTTTCATCACTAGTAGAGTTTTAATTACTTGTCCCGATCAACGTTGGTCATCTTTAACATGTCCATCCATTCATCGTATTGTTCTTCAGTTACCTTGCCGGACTTCAAAGCGGCTTCCTTCAAAGTACTACCAGCCTTGTCAGCTGCTTGAGCAATCTTGGCACTGTCATGGTAACCAATGTGTGGTGACAATGCGGTAACAGTCATTAGTGAGTTATCAACTAATTCTTCCATCCGCTTTTCGTTAACAGTCATACCGTGGATCATCTTGTCAGCGAAGCCCATGATTGTACCTGTCAATAAGTCAGCTGATTCAAGGAAAGCATCAATCAATACTGGCTTGTAAACGTTCATTTCAAAGTTACCTTGAGATGAAGCCATAGTAACAACAGTATCGTTACCGAATACCCGTAAAGCAGCCATTGTAACAGCTTCGGCTTGAGTTGGGTTAACCTTACCTGGCATGATTGATGAACCTGGTTCGTTAGCAGGAATGTTCAATTCACCGTAACCAGCACGTGGACCAGAACCTAAGAAACGAATGTCTTGGGCAATCTTGAACATGTCAGCGGCCAAGCTCTTCAAAGCACCATGAACAACATCAAGTCCAGAATGGTTAGCCAAGCCGTAGAACTTGTTAGAATCTGCAGTTAAGTTCAAGCCGTAAACTTCACTCAACTTTTCAGCAATCTTTTCAGGCATGCCTTCAGCAGCGTTCAAACCAGTACCAACAGCAGTACCACCAATTGCAAGTTCGTCTAAGGTTGGTTCCAAAGTCTTAATGTAGTCAAGGTCATGTTCAAGGGCAGCAACGTAGCCTGATAATTCTTGACCGAATGTCAATGGAACAGCATCTTGCAAGTGAGTACGACCAACCTTAACAGTCTTCATGTACTTGTCTTGCTTTGCCTTCAATTCATCAATTAAGTGTTGAACTGCTGGCTTCAACTTATCGATAGCTTCCAAAGCAACAACGTTCATTGCAGTTGGGAAAGTATCGTTTGAACTTTGACCCTTGTTAACATCATCGTTTGGTAAAATTTCGATGCCTGGGTTAATTTGATGTGCCTTGTGGGCAACAACTTCATTTGTGTTCATGTTGGTTTGTGTACCAGAACCAGTTTGGTAAACCTTCAATGGGAAGTCCTTACGTAAGTCTTCGTCACTTAAAGCAAGGAGTTCATCAATTGCTTGAACAATCAAGTTTCCCTTTTCAGCAGAGATTGCCTTGGTTTCCATGTTAGCTTGGGCAGCAGCCTTTTTAATGTTCAATAAAGCACGAATAATGGCTAATGGCATATACTGACCAGTTGGGAAGTTGTTACGACTCCGTTCTGTTTGTGGTCCCCATAAAGCATCTGCAGGAATTTGAACTGGACCGAGAGTATCTTCTTCAGTACGGTATTTTGTCATTTTAAAAGCCTCCAATTATGGTTTTTAATTTTGTTTGTGAAATAGTACACATCAATTACACTATTATCCTACCGCGAAATATTATCCATAGTCAAACCTTTATCATGTTATAAAATTCACTTATACTAATTGCTGTAATGTGCATGATTACTAAGTTTCTTGTAATCGCTTTACTATTTTTCACAAGCACTTGAAATAAAAAACTTTCCAGTTATTTATTTTAAAAATAACTAGAAAGTTTTACTCATTAAGATTAAAATCACAAACTTAATGGACAAAGATAACGATACTTGTACTAATTAGTTACCTTCAATCGTTACCTTTTCCATTACAACATCATCTTTAGGCTTATCCATGTTGTCTCGCTTAACCATACTGATCTTCTTAACAACATCCATTCCGTCAATCACTTGGCCGAAAACAGTATGACGATGATCCAACCATGGTGTCCCACCGTTTTGTTCGTAATGATTGATAATTTCTTCAGGGTAACCAACCATCTTCATTTGCTCAATCATGTTAGCTGGAACATGTTCGTTTGAAACAATGAAGAATTGACTACCATTAGTGTTTGGACCAGCATTGGCCATTGAAAGGGCTCCAGTAAAGTTGAATAACTCATCAGAGAATTCGTCAGCAAATGGCTTCCCGTAGATACTTTCGCCTCCACGACCAGTACCAGTAGGATCTCCCCCTTGAATCATGAAATCAGGAATTACTCGGTGGAAAATCACCCCATCATAGTATCCCTTTTGTGCCAATTGGATAAAGTTATCAACTGTTTTTGGTGCTTGCTCTTTGAACAACTGAACCTTGATTGTTCCCAAGTTTGTCTTAATCGTTGCTTGAGGACCAGTAACTGCTGATAAATCTAATTGTGGATATTCCATTTCATCTACTCCTTAATTTTTAGGTATAGTCATTTTACAGCTATTTGCTGATTTTTGCTTTAATTAAGTTTTTGCTTTGCGGGGACAAACGACTCGTCTAAGTTTTAGTCCTTGCTTACCCGTAATACACAGGCACCCTTGATATCACCACGCTTGACATATTTCAAAGCATCAAGGGCCTTTTCAAGCGGATATTCGGTGACTTCTGGATGAATATCAAGCCGATCAGCAAGGGTTAAGAATTCTTCACCATCGCGACGAGTATTACTCTCAACACTAGTCAAAGTCTTTTCGTGGAAGAGGTGCTTTTGATAGTTCAAGGTTGGAACATCAGTCATGTGGATTCCTGCCATTGCAAGTGTTCCACCGGGCACCAAGCTCTCCAATGCTGGTAGAACGATGTCACCAACTGGGGCAAAAATAATTGAGGAATCCAATGGTACTTCAGATAAATCATATGCTCCCTTAGCTTCAACGGCACCTAATTGAAGGGCAAATTGCCGAGCATCTGCACCCCGGGTAAAGACGTGAACCTCTACACCTTGGGCAATCGCAATCTGGGCAGTAATATGCGCAGAACCACCAAAACCATATAAGCCTAAGCGACCACCGGCAGGAACATTAGCTCGTTCATATGCCCGGTAACCAATAATTCCGGCACAGAGTAATGGTGCAGCTTCAAGATCATCAAACTTTTCAGGGATCCGGTAAGCAAAGCCTTCAGGAACTGTAACGTATTCGGCATAGCCCCCGTCATGATCCCAGCCAGTATAAGTTGAGTGTGGACATAAGTTTTCATGACCAGACCGACAGAACTTGCAAACTCCACAAGCATGACGGAACCAAGGAATACCAATCCGTTCACCAATCTTGAATCGTTGTGTTTCAGGGCCAAAAGCAACAACTTTACCAACGATTTCGTGACCTGGAGTAACGTGCTCATGGTGGACAGGCAAATCACCTTCAGCAACGTGCAGATCGGTATGGCAAACCCCACAAGTAAGAACTTTTACTAAGACTTCGCCCCGTTGTGGTTGAGGAACCGGCTTAGTAACTAATTTCAGCGGTGCTTCTTCACCATCAATTGGACCGGGAGTTGTAACTTCCCAAGCACGCATTGTTTTTGGAATCTCAACTTGACTACTCATTTCTAAGACCTCTTTATAAACGATTTCTATCTCTATTGTAGTCCTTTTAAGTAAATTGTGAATCATTCAACAATCATGTTATTGGTATCGACGTGCAATTTGAGTCGTTAGCTCTGTCCAATTATCTTGTAACTGGTTAATATTTAGATCATTGTTAATTGAAGGATCATCTTGGGCAGCTAATTCAAGTCCTGCTGTACCACCAATATCGTCAACGATCCCCTTACCACTCCCAGCTAATAATTTCGGTTCTTCAGGAACTAGGCGATAACGACGGACAGTGGTGACCTTTTCAATCACGATATTGAATCGCCATGAATCACCGAAATCGTATTCTAAGGTTAACTTATCCCCTTGTTTGGCCTCGCCTAACCAATGCAAGGTGATGTTTTCTCCACCATCCAAATAAGGTAATTGGTAATTTTGCCCATCCATCTGCAAGTTATAGAGGTGAGAACCAGTTGCTTGAAAGCTTGCCATAATAAAGTAGCATAAATCATCAAGCCGGGTTTCACCATTAAATTGGAAGCGACGCCACATGCTTGGCTGATAATCAGCTAGCTCAACTTTAACCTGATATTGAAACTTATTGTACCGGTGCGCATGGTGGAGCAATGACCGCCGATGAGCAAGTTCTGCTTCAGCACTATGGAGCATTCGTTCCAATCGGTACCCATCTTTAGTAGGAGTAACATCATCAACTGCTTGATTCAACGCCTGGCTAAATTGATCGAAGTCAGCATCAGTCAAGAGATCCTGCCGTTTTAAGAATCGACCAAACTCCCGGAAAGCAGCGCCCATCCCCCGGTACTTTGACACCGTAATATGCTCGCCATTCCGCTTTTCATAATTGTAAACATAGTAATAGATTGCTGAAACATCATCCAAAACAGTCTGACCATTTTCAGCAAGGTAGGACAGATAATCTAAGGCATAATCGGTATCACGATCGATAATCTGATTGCTCTTATTCATTTGTTCCAAAGAAGTTTGATAATCTTCAATAATCTCCTCACTAACTTCAGACTCATTGATCACATCATTTAAGGATGATGAATGGTATAGGTAGCGACGATTATGTTCATTCAAGTCTGGATGCGCAACCACTGCAAAGTTGTTAATCACGTAATTTTCAAATAAGTCCATTGCAGTTTGAATCTCATCTGTTTCAGGATCTTGCAATTTAAGGTTTTTCATTAATGATAATGAGATTGCTGGATTGCTCGGATCATCATCCCATTGAATAATATCAGGTCGAGTTAAAAGGTTCTGAAAAATTTGAAGACGTTGCTGAAGTGCTGGGATAAGCGGTTGAACAAAATCAACCTGCTTAAGCTGGGCATTACGGATCATCCGGATTTTTGCTCGAGGGACCGGTAATACTTCCAGTAAGCGAATAAATTCTCGTTTAAAAGCTGAAGTAAACGAGCGAGGATCACTAAAATGCTGGGGATGACGAACAATTACTGGTAAGGATAGTAGGTTATTCATCACAATCATAAAGTCGCCGGTTACCCGAACAGACCAGGCATCGGTACGCATTAATCGTTGTTCATTAGTAAGCCGAATATTGGCATGCAAATGTTGAGCAACATTATTTTCAACAGCAATCAGCACCGTCATCACTCCTTTGGTTAATTGCACTCTATATTTCCATTGTGACAGAACGATTAACTGAACTCAAACTTTCTAGACAAAAAAATTAAAACTATTAGAATAATGTAAGAAAGTGCAAATATAAAGGAGAAACAAAAATGTCTGAACCAACTAAACTTGATATTTTTGACCTTAAAAAGATTAAAATCAATCGAACCGCGAAAGAACTAGAAGATGCCGGTAAACAGCAACAAACTAAGGTTACCAGTGATGAGCTGGCTGAGTTTATTCCTGTAAAGCGGGATGCGGTTAAAGCGGTTAAAGCAATTAAGGCAACTGAATCAAAAATGATCCAAGAACTGCTTCCTCTTCGTCATGAACGAATGCTTGCAAGCAAGTTTGCCTTCTTCCGGGGAACTGCTGAATTAATGGAACGCGACCTTAAACACCAATACCAAAGTAATATTCCATTGATTATTTGTGGTGATGCCCACGTTAATAACTATGGTTTCTATGCTTCACCTGAAAGGCAACTACTATTTGGACTAAATGACTTTGATGAAGCACGAATTGGCAACTGGGAAAGTGATCTGAAGCGGCTATTAGTTAGTGCTAAGCTTGCAGGTGACGAAAATGGCTTCAGTACTGAACAACTTAACAATGTCCTCCACTTGATCACGAAGAACTACCGCCACAGTATTAAGCGGATCAATAAGTTAGGCTTGTTTGATCGCCTATATTCTTCATATGAAATTCATGACATGATGGCAACCATTGATACTACCGATAATAGTACTAGTCAAATGAATGAAATCTTAAAGAAGATTACCAAGAAGAGCGCTCGCAGTAATTCAGAACAAATTGTCCAAAAGATGACTGAACGTGGTCAAAATGGTCAATTACGGTTTATCGATAATGCACCACGAGCAAAGCATGTCAGCGCAAAGCGTTATGCTGAAATTGTTAAGGGCTTCAGTACTTATCGTGAGAATGTTCGTCAAGATATTCGAATCTTCTTAGCTAACTTCACTATCACGGATATTATCCGCTACAGCGTTGGTGTTGGTAGCTTTGGTACCCGTTGCTACTTAGTCCTTCTTACTGGGATTGATGGGAGCCACCTTGTCCTTCAAATTAAGGAAGCTGTTCCATTACGTTATAACCTTCTTAACCTACCTGTTGATGAAGCAATTAAGAATGGAAGTATGGCTGGGCGACGGATTGTTACTGCTCAACGAACTCTTCAATCATCATCAGATCCATTTCTTGCTAGTACAAGGTTTGCTGGACGAAGCTACTATGTCCGCCAATTCCGTGATATGAAGGAATCAATTAAGATGGATAAACTGGACTACGAAAGTTTCAGCCTGTATTGCCAAATTTGTAGTTCACTGCTTGCGATGGCTCATTACCAAAGTCCAACTGCCCCAATGGTTCGCGGTTACTTAAAGGGCCAAAAGAAATTGGATGACGGTCTAGTTGAATGGACAAATAACTATGCTAAGCAAGTGGCTAAAGACTACGAAGCATTTAAAGCTGCTGTTAACTAATTTCACTAATAAATAGAAGATGGTGCAAACATTTGCACCATCTTCTATTTGATTTGTGGTAAAATAGTTTTCGTAGATATAAAGCGCTTACTTTTTGAGGAGGCAATTCACATTATGAATATTGCAAAGGTGCCATTTGGTACTTATAAAGATCAACCTGTTACCAAGTACGTTATGACTAACGATCACGGTGTTCAGGCAGCTGTTTTGGATTTTGCTGGGCTTTTACAATCATTTAAGGTTCCTACCAAAGATGGTGGAAAAGCTGATATGGTATTAACTTCAGAAGATCTCGATGAATACACCAACAATGGTTTTTGTACTAATCGGTTAATCGGTCGGGTTGCCGGTCGGATTGCCAATGGTGAATTCAAGATTAACGGTAAGGAATACCACACTGAACAAAATGAAGGCAAGAATACCCTTCATGGTGGTACCAATGGTTTTTACAGCTACATTTGGAATGTTGATTCTACAAATGTAACTGCCGATGAAGTCTCCATCACCCTTAGTTTGACTTTAAGTGAAAAGATGGATACTTTTCCTGGCAAGATTCACGTTACCGCTACTTACACTTTAGATAATGACGACAACCTTACTCTCAAATTTGGAGCAACTTCAGACGCTGATACATTGTTCAACCCAACTAACCATACTTACTGGAATATGGCTAAGGCAAGTGCCAAGACTGTTGATCAATTAAAGCTCTACGTAAACTCTGAAGATCACTTGGCAGTTGATGATGGCAAGATTCCTACTGGTGAACGTCTCGCTAACGAAGGAACCCCATTTGACTTCAGTACTCCTACTCGTCTTGGTGATGCTCTTGAAAAGATGGCTTCAACTAAGGAAAACGGGTTCGATGATATTTGGGAAGTTGAACCTAGCCTTTCCAAACCAGTAGCAACACTGGAAGATCCTGAAAGTGGTCGTAAGATGACCCTTTACTCAGACCGGAATGCTTTGATTATGTACACCATGAACTCTGATGACCCAGCTGTTTACAACCATGGTGAAGTTCATCCTCACCTTGGAATTGCCATGGAAGCACAAACTCTTTCCGACGCAATCAACCAAAAGGACTTTGGTGATATCACCCTTCATCCCGGTGAAGAAAAAGACTACACCATTAAGTGGCACGTTGAATACTAAATCTGTAATAGATTAAACAAAGAAAGAGGATTGGAAATTACTCTGCATTTCCAATCCTCTTTCTTATTATTGCTTTCTAATTAAACCAACCATTCTTTTGAACGTTATTAGTTGCCTTAACTGGAAGCTTGACTGACGGCATACCGGCTGGCTTCAAACTAATATAACCAACACGTTCACCCTTCTTAACAGGCGCCTTTAACTGGTGAGTCATTGAACGATCACTTTGAGAAATTGTTACATATGCTGCTGTTTGCTTAGGAATCGTCCCCTTAGGAAGCCAGACAACCATTGGCTTAGTCAATTCTAAGCCAGTGTTATGTTTCTTCTTTGCATGAACCACGTGAACTCTTTGAACGCCCTTAGCTAATTGCTTGGTTGACGTTACTTCGACTGGTTGGTAGAGATCTGTGAGCTTTTCATAAAACTTTTGGGAATCCTTTGATTGAGCATTCCAATCACCCTTAGTATGAAGAGCAACTACAATTACCCGTCGACCTGCAAACATCCCTGTAGAAATAATACATTTACCAGCGGTATCGGTATTACCGGTCTTCAAACCATCAATCGATCCGTTTTTAGGAGCAAAACCGTTTTGTGGTAATAACGCATTGATGTTAATCATTTGATACTCCTGATTGGCACTGACCTTAAAGTTAGCCATCTTGGTCTTAGTGATTTTCAGTGAATCAGGATAATTATCGATTAGGTACTTTGAAATCAAGGCCATATCCTTAGCAGAGAAAAGGTTTTCGGCAGTATCCTTAACACCCTTAACCTTATTCTTCCCTAAGTCACCATTTGCTAAACCAATCATGTTGTAAATCTTGGCGTCAGTGACTCCCGCTTTTTTAGCGACTGCCTGCATCTTTTTGTTAAAAGCAGCAGTACTACCAGCATCGGCAAGTGCTAACGCTTCAGCACTCCCATCAGCGGAAACAATCATCATTGATTCGGTTAATTGACGGACGGTATAACTTTCACCAGCATTTAATGGAACATTAGAGAAATGCCAGTCATTAGCGACCTTGGCTACGGCTGGAGTAATCTTCACTTTTTGATTCCAACTTAAATGATGATTTTTCACATCCTGTTCGATCACTGCTAAAGTCAATATTTTAGTCAGTGAAGCAATTGGATAAGTCTTTTTGGCGTTCTTTTGGTACAATACTTGGCCAGTTTCAGCATCAATAGCGTAGGCTGCACGTGCATTTAGGTTTAGTCCGGCTGTATCTGCTTTTGCTGAGCTAATCATCCCCATACAAACTACATTAATAGTTAAGACAGCAATTAGAAAAGCAGCAATTAATTTTTTGATTTTAGTCATTAAATTATCTTTGTCCTTCTCTCGAAAATATCACTCACCATCATATCGCATTCAGATGTTAAAAGTGTAACTTTTTAACAACATTTTTGAAACATCGCCGAATTATTTAAATTCTCATAATAATTGAGTAAAAAGACATTCTTTTTTCAAATAATACTGGTATGATTGTTTAATGTTATCAAAATCAAAGGAGAGTATTTATTATGCGTGAATCGCAGCGTCGACCACGATTAAATCGCCGCAAGATTTTCTTATTCCTATTTATTATCCTTGCAGCATTCTGGGGAATCCATCATTTTACCGCTACCAGTCCCCGTCTTAAATCTGCTTGGAACAAAATTATCCTTACTTCCAATAATAATGTTGCAATTGCGGTCTACTCACCAAAGACGCACCGGATATATACCTCATCAAATAAGCCAAACCATAAATTCCACATGGCAAGTACCGTCAAAGTCAGTATCCTTGCCGGCTTGTTAGTTAAGCAGGGCGGTTCTCTATCAGATCACCAGCGTTCGTTAGCTAAGCAAATGATTGAGGCTAGTGATAATAATTCAACTAGTGAACTTTTTGATGATCTTGGCGGACAATCAGGGCTGCAATCAACCTTTAACCAGTTTGGAATGACTGATTCAACAGCTGACAGTTCCTGGGGATTAAGTACGACGACACCAAAAGATCAAGTTAAACTTCTCAATAATATTTTCTACAAATCAAACTTGCTATCTGACAATTCACGCCAATACATTAATACTTTGATGAGTAATGTTGAGAGCGATCAGATTTGGGGAGTATCAGCTTCGAGCGATAACTTTGCCTTAAAGAATGGGTGGCTCGAAAATGGTAGTGACAAATGGATTATCAACAGTATCGGTTACGTAAAAAATGATAATAATACTTCCTATACAATTGCAATGTACAGTGATAAGAATCAATCAATGCAAACCGGTGAAGAAGTGCTTAACCAACTTGCACGGGTAACCAAAGCAGTTTTGGATTAGGATTTTGCCTTTAACGTTCTAAAGATGGACGCTAAAGGCTTTTTATTTAGCTGTGCGTTATAATGAGATTGTTAGGTTAACTTGCAAATAGTAAGGAGCGTTAAAATGGATATCCAATCAAACTTATTAACCCTTGCTGACGGCAATCAAATGCCTCAAGAAGGATTTGGCCTTTATAAAGTCGATGACCAACAAACAATGAACGACTCAATCAAAGCAGCTTACGAAGATGGCTACCGTCTTTTTGATACTGCCCAACTTTATGGAAATGAAGCAGAAGTAGGCCAAGCTTTCAAGGATTTAAATATTTCCCGGGAGAACATCTTTGTTACTACAAAAGTTTCTGAAGCCAATCAAGGCTACCAAAGCACAATCGATTCTGTTAAGGAATCACTTAAAAAGCTACAAATGAATTATGTAGATCTATTACTAGTTCACTGGCCTATTCAACGAGCATTTTTTGATACTTGGCGGGCTTTTGAAGAATTGAAGAAGGAAGGACTAACTAAGTCAATCGGGGTCAGCAACTTCCAAATCATCCACTTACAATACCTTGCAACTAAGGCTAATGAAATGCCTGTTGTTAATCAGATTGAATTGCATCCACGTCTCACTCAAAAGCCAATGCTCAAATACGATAAGGAACATCATATTATTACCCAAGCATGGAGCCCGCTTGGTCGTGGTGCTGTCCTGAACATTCCTGAATTAAAGGAGATTGCTGACAAGTACCATAAGTCAACTGCCCAAGTCATTTTACGTTGGCACTTACAAAATGGTGTCTCCTTCATTCCTAAATCAGTTCACCCACAACGGATTCAACAAAACGCTGATATTTATGATTTCACTTTATCAGATGATGAAATGAAGAAGATCGATTCTCTTAACCAATACATGCGGACTGGTCGTGAACCAGAATTAACATATGAATATAATCGTCAATACTAAATTGGAGCTGGGAAACCACGATTTGCAAGGATCGAGTCTTGCAGTGGTTTCCCGCGATTAGACTCTGTAGCATTCGAAATTAAAAGGAGACTGTCAGCTAGTCTCCTTTTATTTAACTTATAAATATTACAAAGTATATTTACGTCAAAGGTTTACTCTAAACTTCCCGCAACCTTATCCGCTAATGCAGGGTAAATTGCGATTACTGCACGTCGATAATCTTGACCAGAAATTTTAAGGCCGATAATTGGTAAGAGATTATTAATGTCATCTGCTGCATAATCCCCTACTTCACTTGCACCGACAAGCTGGTGATCCTTAAAGATCATCGTTAATTTACCCGATTGATCATTCTGTCCCGCAGCGAGACTCGAGTACTGTAAATCAAATGTCTTTAGTTCATAAGCAGGATCATCAATCACGTCATCTTCCTTAACACCAGCTTCAGCAATTTCTGGGAAAGTAAACGCCGCTGTTCCGATTGTTGGGTATTCAATTTTCCCTTGAGTATTACCCTCTAAGTAATCAAACAGGTATTGACCTTCAAATTCAGCAACTGGTGTTAACTTAGCTTGTGGTCGACTAACCACATCACCGATCGCGTAAACATTTGGATTGCTAGTTTGCAAGTTCTTATTAACAATAATTCCGCCACGATCACTCTTAATTCCAGCAGCTGCCAAAGCCAACTTTTCAATATTTGGTCGACGTCCACTTGTATCAACTACATAATCAGTTGGAATTTCACCGTGATCGGTTTGTACAATAAAGCCTTCATCTTGTTGACGAACCGCTTGAACCCCAGTATCCATTAAGAATTCAATTCCCCGGTTCTCCATTTCTTTCTTAACAACTTGGGCTTTAGATTCAGGAAAACCTTTAAGTGGTCGTGCTGAATAATCAATGATTGTGATTGCAGCACCAGCAGCACCTAATACGGTTGCTAATTCCATTGCTACATAACCAGCACCAATGAAAGTAACGTGCTGTGGTAAGTGTTGGAGGGACAAAACATCAGTACTAGTATGAGTAAATTGCTCACCAGGGATTGCTAAGCGGTTTGGTCGTTGCCCGGTTGCTACAATGATCCGCTGACTTTGATACTGATTGCCATTAACTTCAACAGTGTCATTGTCTACAAAGTGAGCATAACCTGCTTCAACGTCATGACTCTTTGCAATAATCTCCTTGGTTTCTTCTGGCCAGGGGTTAAATCGATTTAGCTTCGTAGACATTAGTTCTTCCCAATCAATTTGCGCGGCCTGTTTAATTCCCCGACCTAATAATCGTTGACTTTGAAGTACTGCTCGAGTAGCACCTTCTAAGAAAATCTTCGGTTCGCATCCATAGTTTGGACAAGTACCACCAAACTCGCTACCATCGATTACCAAAACCTTCCTTGTGGTTTTCGCCAGTAAGTTTGATATTTTGTACGCTGCAGGGCCAGAGCCAATAAGAATGTAATCATATTGCTTCATTTTTTCGTCCTCCTTTTTTCAATCTTAAAATACCATATTAATGATTTTAAACTAATCTTTTTGCTTATTCACTTTTTCACTTTTGCAACCACTTTGTTCTGTAATCGACCTCTGATAAGCTTTCATCATCATTTTCATAAATTGCCAATTATCAACAATGAAAATGATTACATTTTTCTTTGATAAACGTTTGACATTTTAAATTGTCCATTGTATATTATTCACACAAGCTAAATGATAAGCGTTTATCAAATTAATATTTGGAGAGTAATTTGAACTATGAATAATAAGAATTCAATGGTTACCAAACTCGCTTTCTTATCCGTCTCTTTCATGGTTACTAGTGCTTATGCCATTCAGGGTTCACTACCTCAATTGAAGGCTGCATTAGGAATCAGCCAACCACAATCAGAATACTTGGTTACTACCCCTTCTTTTGCGGTTATGATTTTCGTTGTCCTTTCACCATTGCTTCAACAATGGTTCAACATTTCCGACAAGAAAATCATCATGGCTGGTGTTACCATCGTCGGAATCGCTGGTTTGGTTCCAATGTTTGTTGATAACTACACCGTCATTCTGATTTCCCGCCTTTTCCTTGGTGCCGGTTATGGATTGTACAACTCACAAGCCATTTCCTTGATTTCAGTTTGGTACCAAGGCGAGACCCGAGCTCAAATGCTTGGTTGGCGTGCGGCTGCCGAACAGATTGGTCAAGCATGTACCCTTGCAGTTGCTGGTCTTTTACTTAATTACGCAGGCTG
>JAHLFK010000007.1 GCA_018883805.1 Candidatus Limosilactobacillus merdavium
CTTGAGGCTTATTTGCCATGGTCAAAAGAAGTACAAATAAATTGTCATGAATAGGAAGGAAGAACCAGCCTGGTCAATGAAGCTGACCAGGCTGGTTCGTTTTTCAATACGTATTAATATGGACTGCTTACCTTTGAACGACAACAACATTTTAATAGTTTATTTAATTATGGAATTATTATCCTGCTTCTTTTGTTGATTATTTTTAACTTGGTTAAATATTTCCGTCAGCATATTCGGACACGTAATCGAGACCTAGTAATTATTTTCCTTCTGCTCCTATTTATATTTACAGGGATCCAAGTAACCAACCTGGAAACTGGTGCTAAAAAGAGATCAGCAACAATCCAAATGCAGCCATTTATTAAAGCTGTTGCGGTTGATCACCACCTTAAGTCTAATCAAGTAATGGTAAACTCGAAAACCCTTCAAGATGGTATTATCGTGCGATTTGATAAGAAAGACTATCGAGTTAATATGAGTCCAAATGGGGATAACTACACTCTTACCCGGGCTTATGTAGTTGATCATCATGTACTTGTACAGGATTAGGAGGAAAAAATGGATTATGGATTAATAACAGTCAAGTTTGCCTTAGGAATGGTATGCTTGATTGCTCAAATAAACATTTTTGGTAAAGGAAATTTAGCACCTACTTCAGCAATTGATCAGGTACAAAATTATGTCCTAGGTGGGATTATTGGTGGAATAATCTACAATGATAATGTTACTGTCTTACAGTTTGTAATGGTATTGCTGATATGGACGTTAATTGTCTTTGTTGTTAAGTTTGCTAAGAATAACAATGGACTTATAAAGAAGATCGTCGATGGTCAACCACAGTTACTAATAAAAAATGGAAAAGTTATGGTAGAGAACTGTCTACGTACTGGGATGACTGCAGATGAATTAATGTTTAGGTTGAGGTCTGACGGTATTACTAACCTTGATCAAGTAAAGAGCGGAATCTTAGAACAAAATGGTCAGCTCATCATCACTAAAAAAGGACAAACTAGTACTCAATTTCCTGTTATTAATGATGGCCAGATTAATTTCGAAGGACTTGAATTAACTGACCATGATGAAGGATGGCTGATGAAAGAACTAGCAAAACAGGGCTATTCAGATACTTATGATATATATTTAGCGCAATATATTAACAGTCAATTAGTGGTGATTCCATATCCTAAAAAATCAAACTGAGAATATTTAACTATTTTACCTAAATTATTATACGGTATTTGTCTTACTATGAGACAAACATCCCAAAATGGGTTTGCCATCTCATTCTCCTTCTTATACAATCAAAGTGGGGATATAACCGCTAACAATTACTATAGGGAGGAGATAATATGTTATTTCAAGTTTATGGTAGCCAATCTGGCTGGCAATTATTTGGATGGATTTTAGTATTTGCTTGTTTGATTATCACAAATGAAATAGCACGGCGTAGTAAAGCTGGCGGACTCTTTTTCTTTGTTATTCTACCAATAGCATTAACTATCTATTTTGCAACGATTTATATTTGCGCTGCTCAAGGGCAAGCATGGGCACTACATAATCAGACCTACGTTCATATGAATAGTTGGTTTCACTATGCAAAACTCTATGCTGCTACTTTTGGCTGTATCGGATTTATGATTTTAAAATATCACTGGGGAAAATTGGGAAAAGCTTATTGGTTTAAGTGTTTCCCATTCGTAATCGTTGCGATCAATATCTTCATCGCAGTGGGCAGTGACTTTGAATCAGCAATTCGTGGAATGAATGCACTCCAGACAACAGGAAGTCAATGGTGGCTTTCTTCTGAAGGTGTTTGGCTCTATGGTGGCTGGTGGAATGTTCTTAATGGTATTGCAGGAATTATCAATGTATTCTGTATGACCGGTTGGTGGGGGATTTATTCCTCAAAGGACGAGGATGATATGTTATGGCCAGATATGATTTGGCTGTTCATCCTTGCTTACGATGTATGGAACTTTGAATATACTTACAGCAACTTACCAACCCACTCATGGTACTGTGGTGTTGCACTATTACTTGCGCCGACATTTGCAGCTGCTATTTGGAATAAGGGTGGTTGGATTCAAAACCGGGCTAATACTTTGGCAATCTGGTGTATGTTTGCTCAGGTCATTCCGGAATTCCAGGATAGCGGTAAATTTGCTGTTCTTCCAGTCTTGTACAAGAATGGCGTAATGAATCCAGCAGTTCATCCAGGGGCAGCTGATCCAACAATGATGGGTGTCATTGCAGTCCTATCTCTTGCTATTAATGTGGTTGTCTTTGCAATTATTTGGAAGCGGGCCAAGAATATGGGTATTAATCCATATACTCACGAAGTCTTTGTTGGAACTAAAGACTTCCAAGAAGCAATGGCTCGGGCACAAAAGTAATCTAGTTCAATTATTACCTGTAAACATAGTAGGATATACAAAAAGATCTCTAGTATTCAAAGACGAATACTAGGGATCTTTTTTATTGCTAAATTTAAGTGTTAACCCTAAAGTTCTTTATCACTTTCTACCTTATTTTTTAGCAGTGCAGTAATTTCTTCCAAGTATTGAGCTTCTTCACTTCTTTTTGGTTGTTCTTCATCTTTTTTATTCCGGAAACGGTTAATTACTTTAACAATCAGAAAAACAACAAAAGAAATAATCAGAAAGTTAATTACGGAATTTAAAAAACTACCGTACTTAAATTGAGCACTTCCGACTGTCCAAATAAGGTTAGAAAGATCAATTTTACCAATGAATAAACCGATTAGTGGATTGATTAAATTATCAACTAATGATTTTACAATCGATGTAAACGCAGCACCAACAATAATTCCGACTGCCATATCGATTACATTTCCCCGAGCAATAAATTCCTTAAATTCTTTTATCATGGTTACCTCCTTTATGTGGCATTGTTGCATAATTTGATTTTACCAAATAACAATATTCTGACGGAGAAGTCAGCAAGTAATTTAATAAAAACTATATATATTATATATTGCAATATTATATCTAATATAATATGATGAAGTAAATAAGGAGGACGATAACATGAAAATTCAAATAACAGCTGAACTCCTTGATGGGCTGGTGTTAGCGATCCTTAAACAAGATGATTATTATGGATACGCGCTAACCCAGAAAGTCCGAAATGTAATTGATGTCTCGGAATCAACGATGTATCCGGTACTTCGCCGTTTGAAAAAGAATGGTGACTTAACAACTTATGATGAACCATTTCAGGGACGAAATCGTCGTTACTATCAAATAACTAAAGTAGGCGAACAACGACTACAGGAAATTTTGGGTATTTGGGAGAAATACAAGCAAAACCTAGATCAAATTTTTTATCAGAAGGGTGGGGAAAAATAATGGATGCTCGACAAAAATACCTTGCAGAACTTGAAAAATATTTGGCACCGCTAACCGTTGATGATAAAGATGATGCCTTGGATTTTTATGATGAATATATTGAAGATGCAGGCTATCAAAACTATGAACAAATTACTGCGGAATTAGGAACACCTCGACAACTAAGCCGCAAGATCCTAACTGATTATTCGATCAAAGAAAACGATCAGGAAAGGAGAGATGGTCATACAGCATCGACTAAGTCTAACTGGCGAGTATTTTGGTTAGTAGTGATTGCTATTGTTACTTCTCCGCTGACATTTGCGCTAAGCCTTGGGGCACTTGTTATCTTGTTGGCAGCGTTAGTAGCCGTTTTTGGAGTCGGTATTGGAATCTTGGCAGCAATTTTCGGCCTCTTTGTTTCCGCTGCAGTTACTATTTATGTGGGAATTGGAGTGATAGCTGCTTCGCCAATGACAGGTCTCTTTTATCTTGGCGCAGGAATAACGATTTTGGGAGTCCTGTTAGTTTGTGTTCCTCTTGGATACTGGATCATTCGTTGGCTAGCTCAAGCAATTGCTAATCTTTCAAAGTGGATTTACCAAAAGCTCATTCAAAGGAGGGTAAAGCAACATGAAAAGAATGTTCAAAATTAGTTTAGTGATTCTTTTAATCGGTCTTATTCTGATGGGGATAGGGTTTGCAGGCCATGGAATGAAAAATATTCAGCTGAATGGTGGGGTTCCGGTCATTGAACATTCAACGACTAAGAAGCTGAGTACCAAGAGCTTTAGCGAGCTTGATGTCCAAACGGGAAGTCCTAATGTTGTAATAAAAGCAGGGAAAAAGTACTCTATTGAATATCAAGGAAGTAATTCGCGGGTACCTAAAGTTAAGATAAGCGGTGACAAGGCTACGATTAAACAACAAGAAAATTATAATGGCATTTCTCTTACTCGAGACGGTGACGATGATACCATTATTATCACTGTGCCAAAGAGCCAAAAATTAACAGGTAAGATTGACGTAACAGATGGTGATTTAAGCATTTCTGGTGTTGATTTAACTGATCTAGATGTGAATGCTGCTGACGGTGATGTTGTTTATAATCATTTGACAATTCATGGTGGTCAGACAACGCTAGGGGATGGCGACTTCACTAGTCATAATGTTATTTTCAAAGGACATTACTCAATTAAAAACACTGATGGTGACAATAAAGTGATCGGATCGCATGCAGACGGCTTTATCCTCCAGACAACTGATGGTGATAATAAGCTTGATGGTGTTGATCATGGCGAAGAAGATTTGCAGAAGAATCCTTCAGCAACTAACCTTCTTCAGTTAAGAACAACTGATGGCGATAATTCAGTTATTAATATCAAGGCTGTCCAATAAGAAAGGTCAGTTAGTTTGATACTTATATGATGGGAGGTAATCTTTTGGAGGTTAAAGAATGTTTGATTCCATTTGGAAAATATAAAACATATTGCCGAATTGTAGGGAAGAAAACTAAGCGTCCACCACTAGCTTTATTACATGGTGGACCTGGTTCAACGCATAATTATTTTGAACTCTTAGATAATTTGGCTGAAAGCTCTGGCCGGCAGCTAATTATGTACGATCAGATTGGCTGTGGTCAGTCCTCGCTCCCTGATAATCATCCCGAGATATACAATGCCAAAACATGGGTATCTGAGCTCATTAACCTTCGGAAACAGCTCCAGCTCACTAATATTCACCTACTTGGACAATCATGGGGTGGAATGCTAGCGATTATCTATCTTTGTGATTATCAACCACAGGGGATAAAGAGTTTGATTCTCTCTAGTACCCTTTCTTCTGCTGATTTATGGCAAAGTGAGCTTCATCGTTTGATTAAATATTTGCCGGCAAATGAACAAAAAGCGATCCTTAAAGCAGAAAAAACTAACAAGTTTGATCAACCAGAATATCTGCAAGCTAATCAGCATTTTATGGAACTTCACGCATCTGGCCCTATTACTGCAGAATCACCAGAGCCATTACGTCGTGTCAAAAATGGTGGCGAGAAGGCCTACCTGACCGCTTGGGGGCCAAATGAATATAACCCATTAGGTAATTTGCGTGACTATGAGTACACGGATCAGCTTAATAAAATAGCTATTCCTTCGTTGGTAATTAACGGGACTGATGATCTCTGTACTCCATTAGATGCTAAGACGATGTATGATAATATTCCAAATGCAAGTTGGCATCTATTTCAGGGTGCTCGTCATATGGTGTTTGCTGATCAGCCAGAGAAGTATCAACAATTATTAACTAAGTGGTTATTGAACCACGATAACTAAAAAAACCAGAAATATTCAAAAGCGAATATCTCTGGTTTTTTAGACTATGTCGAAATTTATTAATTGTTATTTAGGAGTTTTTATTAAGAGTTACTAGTCTTCTTCAACACCAGTACCATCGTAGCAACGTTCAAGGAGTTCTTTGAGTTGGCTTACCAATGGTTCAACTGGGTTAGTTGTAGTACATTGATCTTCGTATGCAAGGACTGCCAATTGATCAACAACCTTGTCGAAGTCTTCACGGCTAACACCGTTTTCCTTCAAGCTTAACTTAACACCACACTTGTGAGCAAGTTCGATAACTTTCTTAGCGTATGCTTCAGCTAATTCTTCATCAGAGTTACCTTGGAGACCAATGAAGCGAGCAATATCAGCATAGTCCTTAGTTGCGTGGAAAGTTTCGTAGTGAGGCCAGAGAGCAAGCTTTTGTGGACGCTTAGCATTAAACCGGATAACTTGTGGCAAAGCAATGGCAATCAGTAAACCGTGAGGAAGACCGAATGCTCCACCCATCTTGTGGGCAAGAGAGTGGTTAATTCCCAAGAATGCTTGACCGAATGCCATACCAGCCATTGTTGAGAAGTCGTGCATCTTACGACGAGCGAGCTTGTCACCCTTTACAGAGTTAGGAAGGTATTCCATAACCCCTTTAATTGTTTGGAGAGACCAACCACGAGTGTAATCAGTTGCCATTACTGAAACGTATGATTCAGTAGCGTGACAAAGGACGTCCAAACCCGTGTAAGCAGTGGTCTTGGGAGGAACAGTTTCAACGAATTGTGAGTCGACAATGGCAATATTTGGAGTTAATGCGTAGTCGGCAAGAGGGTACTTAACATGAGTTTCAGAATCAGTAATAACGGCGAATGGTGTAACTTCTGAACCAGTACCTGAAGTAGTTGGGATACCAATCAATTGTGACTTAGTAGGCTTCTTGATTTGGTAAGCACGCTTACGAATATCAAGGTACTTTTGCATAACACCGTACCATGAAGTTTCTGGGTGTTCATAGAACATCCACATTGCTTTGGCAGCATCCATTGGAGAACCACCACCAAGAGCAATAATTGTGTCAGGCTTGAAGTCGTTCATCATTGCGACACCTTTTTCAACGGTGTTAGTTGATGGATCTTCTTCAACATCATCGAATACTAAGAAAGCAGTTTCGTTTTGACGAAGACGTAATTCATCAATTACTCGTTGAACGTAACCCCGCTTGCTCATTCCCGGACCAGTAACGATGAAAGCACGGTCGATATTAGGAATGTCGCGTAATTCTTTTAGTGAGTTTCGTTGAAAGTATACTTTTGGGGGAATCTTAACCCATTGACGGTTTTCACGACGCTTAGCGATAACCTTGATGTTCAAGAGGTCCCAGTCGGTAACGTTATGAGAAACTGAGTTACCACCGTATGAACCAGTACCTAAAGTAAGGGATGGAGTCATGTTGTTGTAGATGTTACCGATACCACCGATACCAGATGGTGAGTTAACGATAATCCGTGAAGCACGCATTTCAAGACCGTACTTAGTTGCAAGATCATCATCAAGAGTGTGGATAGCAGCAGTATGACCTTCACCACCGTAGTGAAGTAATTCGCGACAAATATCAAATGCATTTTCGTGTGAAGTTGCCCGGTACATAGTCAATACTGGGGAAAGCTTTTCAGCTGAAAGTGGGTAATCATCACCAACACCATCGTATTCTGCAATGATAACTTTGGTATGTTCAGGAACGTTCTTCAAACCACACATATCAGCAATAGCATTTGCAGAACGACCAGCGATTGGACCACGAACTTGGTGACGCTTAGTATCAATAAAGCCTTCAGTAAATGTGTCTAATTCGTCTGGCTTAACAAAGTAACAGTTCCACTTTGCGAATTCTTCTTTAACTTGGTCGTAGATTTCATCATCAACAACAACAGAGTTTTCTGTAGCACAAATCATACCATTATCGAAAGTCTTGGATAATACGATATCGTATACAGAACGAGCAATGTTAGCAGTTTTTTCGATGTAAGCAGGACCGTTACCAGGACCAACACCCAATGCAGGGTTACCAGAACTGTAGGCAGCCTTAACTAATGATGGACCACCAGTTGCAAGAATTGTCGCAATGTTAGGGTGGCGAAGCAATGCATTAGTAGCTTCAAGACTACATTGAGGAATCCATTGAATCATGTCCTTTGGTGCCCCAGCCTTTTCTGCTGCTTCTTGAAGAATCTTAGCAGTCTTAATAGATGACTTTAAGGCTTGTGGGTGGAAGGAGAAGATGATAGTGTTCCGGGTCTTAGCGGAAATGATTGACTTGAAAATAGTTGTTGAAGTTGGGTTGGTAACAGGAACAACCCCTGCAATAATTCCAAGTGGATCAGCGATAGTAATAGTTTGATCTTCGTCATCATCTTTAATAATTCCAACTGTCTTGTCATGACGAATGTTGTTCCAAATATATTCACTAGCGTAAATGTTTTTAATAGCCTTATCTTCGGCAACACCACGACCAGTTTCGTTAGCAGCATCAACCGCTAAGTCCATGTGGTGTTCTTCGGCTGCCAATGCCATTGCTTGACAGATCTTATCGACTTGTTCTTGGCTGTAGTAACGTAATTTGTCAAAAGCAACTTGACTACGTTCTACTAAATCATTAATCATTGTTTGAGCTTCTTGCTCTTTGTTAACTGTAGCTGTAGTTTCATGATTCTTTTTATCTTTAGCCATAAGAATAAGCTCCTTTTAATTTTTAATTGTTAACTATTGAACATAAATAAATATACTATATTTTGGTGAAAAGTAAATAGTTATGTGATTAGATGAACAATGGTTAAAATAAATTTAAACGCTTACATTATTGCTACTTCAATCACTGATACTACGCAAAAAATATTGGTATTATTTTTAAAAAGCTTCTCACGATAACTACTGATAAAATTTGCTAATCAAATTTATTGAACTTTAATTCACAATTAATAACGAAGACGTATGCATGAATAAAATGGCTGATTGTTTCTTAATGAACAGCAAAATTGGTTATAAAAAAGAGGCTGAGAATTAATAACTTAATTCCCAACCTCTAATAGTTAAGGTGATATTATTCTTTATCGTTTTTATCCTTTGAAGCATTTGGATCAGCAACATTGTAGTCGTCATCGTTCATGGCTTCAACTTCTCCTAGACGGTAACCATTACCAACTTGACTGAAGAAGTCATGGTTGGCAGTTGATGTTGAAATCCCATTCATAACAACAGGGTTAACATCTGAAGCGGTGTCAGGGAAAAGAGGATCTTGACCAAGGTTCATTAATGCCTTATTGGCGTTGTAACGAATGAAGGTCAAAACATCTTCTGTCCAGCCAACTTGATCATAAAGAAGGTGAGTGTACTTTTCTTCATTATCATAAAGTTCATATAGGAAGTTATACATCCAGTCCTTCATATCTTGTTGTTGCTTTTCAGTCCGATCATGCATCCCCACTTGGAACTTGTAACCGATGTAAGTTCCGTGAACTGATTCATCACGAAGAATTAACTTAATGATTTCAGCAACATTATTCAACTTATTGTGTCCCAAGTAATAGAGTGGGGTGTAGAAACCAGAATAGAACAGGAAGGTTTCAAGGAAAACGTTGGCAACCTTCTTCTTTAATGGATCTTCTTCAGGGTCACGGTAAATATTAGCAATTTGGACAGCTTTGTTTTGAAGGTATTCTTCAGAATCAGACCAGTCAAAAATTTCATTGATTTCTTCTGGAGTGTTCAATGTTGAGAAAATAGTAGAGTAACTTTTGGCGTGAACAGATTCCATAAATTGAATGTTGTTCAAAACTGCTGTTTCGTGTTGAGTCTTAACATCTTGCTTCAAAGCAGTAAGACCAGCTTCAGACTGCACAGTATCGAGCAGGGTTAAACCACCAAAGACGTGTCCAACAGTCCATTGATGATCAGTATCAAGCTCGCGCCAGTCATCCAAGTCATTTGAAACAGGGATTCGTGTATCCAGCCAAAATTGTTCAGTTAACTTCTCCCAAGTTGCTTTATCAATCATATCGGAAACTTCATTCCAATTGATTGCTTTATATTCTGTTAAAGGTTTATATTCTTCAAGCTTCATTTATTAGGCTCCTTATTCACAATCAAGCACATTTTAGACGTGAATTTAAAAATTCATATAATTTTAAGTTTAGCAAGCATTGGGTTGAAAATCAATTTATTATGGGTTAGATGACACAGCTTTCACATTGGTTTGCACCAATTTCGTCGTTATCATCAGTAAATGTTCGGATATAGTAAATTGACTTAATCCCTTTCTTGTATGCATAGTGCCGAAGAATGTTCAGATCACGAGTAGTCATCTTATTTGTTCGGCCATTTTTCCATTCATATAAGCCATCAGGCATGGTTGAACGAACGAAAAGAGTTAGTGATAATGATTGGTCAACATGTTGCTGTGCAGCAGCATAGGTGTCAATTACTGTCCGCATATCCATATCGTAAGCTGAACGGTAGTATGGCATTGTATCGTTAGAAAGGTATGGAGCAGGGTAGTAAATCTTACCAATCATCTTTTCTTGCCGTTCTTCAATCTTATTAATAATTGGGGTCAAACTTGCAGTTGAATCATTAATGTAAGAGGTTGAACCATTTGGAGCAACAGCAAGACGATACTCGTTATAAAGGCCGTCCTTCATAACATTCTTCTTTAATTCTTTCCAGTGATCGATAGTTGGAATTTTAATATCTTTGAAAAGCTTCTTTACAAGATCTGACTTTGGACCCCAATCCTTAGTCACATATTTTTCAAAGTAAGAACCATCAGCATACTTACTCTTATCGAAGTTGTGGAATGTTTCGTGCCGTTCCTTGGCAATTTCATTAGATGCGACCAATGACCAATAGTTAAGAAGCATGAAGTAAACGCTAGTAAATTCAACTGCTACTGGACTACCATATTGAATATGATTCTTTGCTAAATAACCGTGAAGTCCCATGGCACCAAGACCGATTGAATGACTAAGATCATTTCCTTTTTTGATTGAAGGAACAACATCGAGACTTTCAACATCACTGATACGAGTAAGTCCACGGACAATTGCGCGAATTGAACGACCAAAATCAGGAGTGCTCATCATGTTAGCAATATTGGTAGAACCAAGGTTACAACTGATATCAGTACCTAAAGTTTCATAGGATTGATCATCAGCAACAACAGAAGGCGTTTGTACTTGGGCAATTTCAGAACACAGGTTACTCATTACGATTGTGCCATCGATTGGGTTATCACGGTTAACAGTATCAATATTGATGATGTATGGGTAGCCAGATTCTTGTTGAAGCTTACTAATTTCATCTTCTAAATCACGGGCATTGAGTTTCTTCTTACGAATTTCGTCGTTAGCCACCATGTTGTCGTACTCTTTAGTGATATCAACATAAGAGAATGGCTTGCCGTAAACTCGTTCAACATCATATGGACTGAAGAGGTACATGTCTTCATCTTTCTCAACTAATTCATAAAATTTGTCGGGAACAGTGATCCCAAGTGAAAGAGTCTTGAGCCGGATCTTTTCATCGGCGTTTTCCTTCTTTGCACCAAGAAATTCAATGATATCTGGATGGAAAACGCTAAGGTAAACAACACCGGCACCTTGACGTTGACCTAATTGGTTTGAATAAGAGAAACTGTCTTCAAGAAGTTTCATTACAGGAACAACACCACTTGCGGCATTTTCAATCTTCTTGATCGGTGCGCCAGCTTCACGAAGATTACTTAAATTTATGCCGACACCACCACCAATTTTAGAAAGCTGAAGGGCAGAATTAATGGTCCGCCCAATAGTATTCATGTTATCAGTTGGTTGAATTGCAAAACAGGAAACAAATTCACCACGGCGTTTCCGACCAACATTAAGGAAGGTTGGCGTTGCTGGTTGATAGCGTTGATGAATAATCTCATCAGCGAGGATCATTGCTAAGGTTTCATCCCCATTTGCTAAGTAAAGGGCATTCATTGCAACCCGGTCGATATAGTTTTCTAAGTAGTATTCCTTGTCGTTAGTCTTTAAAGCATACTGAGCATAGAACTTGTAAGCAGCCATGAATGAATGAAAATGGAAGTTTTGTTCTTTTAAATAATCGTAGAGCTTTTCAACAAATTCATCGCTGTATTTGTTCATAAAGCCTTCTTCAATGTAATCATTTTCTTCTAGCCACTTGTACCGTTCAGTAACTGATGCAAAATGTTTTGTGTTTGGCTTAACGTTATTTTCAATGAAGTCTTTTAACGCTTCTTGATCCTTATCTAATTGGATCTTGCCATCTTTGGGGATATTTACTTCGTTGTTAAGATCATAGTACTTAACTTTTGTTAGGTCGATATCAGACAGTGCCATGTGAATTCTCTCTTTCTGTAAATATGATTCAAAAAAAGGAAATAAAAAAAGAGGTTGCGATAAAAAACGAATTCTATCACTAACCACTTTAAATATTATTCAAATCTCAGGAATAATCAGTGAAACTTGAATACCTCTGCGATTAGTTCATTAAATAGCTTGGGTCAGCTTGTTTAATTCATCAGGACGGAAACCAGAAAAGGCATCCCCATTTGGCAACTTAACTACAGGTGTTGCTAAAAATCCTTCTGACTTTAAACTCTTAATGAACTCTGGCTGTTCATCAATATTGTGTTCAACGAAATTGATGTTGTGGGCCTTTAAAAACTTCTTGGTCATCTTGCATTGAATGCAATTATTTTTTGAAAACACAGTAACCATTTTTATCTCCTCACTCGTCTTATTGATGTTTTCTAGTATAACGATAATTTGTAAAAGATCAATGAAAAAATGCTATATATTGTGTAACGATAATTAGTGAAACACAATATATAGCATAGTAAATAAGCAATTAAGTATGTGAAACTTTTTGATTTATTTTGTGATAAATGATAAGTTGTTCAACGGATTAATATTATACACTGAAAAAAGAAAAATCACATGCATTAAAGGGGAAATATTTTAATGAGGGAGAAAATTGATATTCCTCAAAGCGAACAGCAGCAGTTCATGCGAGCAGCGATTGAAGAAGCACATAAAGCGGAGCTACTTGACGAAGTACCAATCGGCGCTGTTGTTACGTACAAGGGAAAAATCATTGGTCGAGGACATAATATGCGTGAAAAATTTCAGGATGTAACATATCATGCTGAAATGTTAGCAATAATGGAAGCCTGTACCTATATGCATAGCTGGCGTTTAGAAGATTGTGATCTTTATGTGACACTTGAACCATGTATGATGTGTAGTGGTGCAATTGTTAATGCGCGGATTAGGAATGTCTTTTACGGAGCAAAAGATCCCAAAGCGGGAACTGTCGATAGCTTGTACCACTTACTGAATGATAAACGATTAAATCATCAAGTATATGTAAGTTCGGGCTTATTAGGGGATGAGTGTAGTCAAATGCTTAAAGACTTCTTTCGGGCTGTTCGGAAGCGACGGAAATTAGCACGGAAAAAGAAAAAAACTGGTAATTTATAGTAAAATGTTGTATTATACTATTTGCCGCAAGGCCTTAGAGCAAGGGTATGCTTACGAACCGTGTCAGGTCCGGAAGGAAGCAGCACTAAGTTTGATATATCTTGTGCTCTAAGTTTTTTAAGAAATTAACTGTAAGGTCAAGAAGTTTTTCTTGGCCTTTTTATTTTTTCCTTTGTAAATTAATTTTTAGATTAAATTCAATCCAATTATTTTCCTTTCTTCAAAAGCTAGTATAATATTAAAGAGCATTAATTTTACGGAAAGGAAGCTGATTAATGAGTTATCAGGCATTGTATCGTGTATGGCGTCCCCAACGGTTTGATGATATGGTCGGCCAGCAAGTTGTTACGCGCACACTTAAGAACGCCATCATTACTCATCAAATTAGTCATGCCTACCTCTTCGCGGGGCCGCGGGGTACAGGGAAGACTTCTGCGGCTAAGATTTTCGCCAAAGCTGTTAACTGTCATCATTCTGAAGATGGTGAGCCATGTAATAAGTGCGAAACTTGTAAGGCGATTACAAAAGGCCAATTAAACGATGTTATTGAAATTGATGCGGCCTCAAACAATGGGGTTGAAGAAATCCGTGATATTCGTGATAAGGCCAAATATGCTCCAACGCAAGCAGATTATAAAGTTTATATTATCGATGAAGTTCATATGCTATCAACAGGTGCATTCAATGCTCTATTAAAGACTTTGGAAGAACCACCAGCTAATGTAATCTTTATCTTAGCAACTACCGAACCCCATAAAATCCCATTAACGATTATTTCTCGGGTTCAACGGTTTGATTTTCGTCGAATTTCCGCTACTGATTCTTTTGAACGGATGAAATATATTCTGGATCAGAAGAAAGTAGAATATGATGAGAAGGCATTATGGGTGATTGCTAATGCGGCTGAAGGGGGAATGCGAGATGCTCTTAGTATTCTTGACCAAGTTCTCTCCTTTAGTGACAACCAAGTAAAATTGGATGATGCGTTATTAGTCACTGGGAGCGTTACAAAGCAATTATTGAAGAAATACTTCTTAGAGGTTTGTAAAAATCAAAGTGCTGCTGCCTTAGAAACAATGAAGGAAATCCTTGGTGAGGGAAAAGATGGTCAGCGATTTATTGAAGATTTAATCTCATTTATTCGTGATATTCTGTTATACCAAGAATCACCAGATTTGATTAAAGTAGAAAGTACTGGTCTAAAAGATGAAGACTTTGCTGAACTTAGTAAAGCCGCCTCATCGACCACCCTTTATAGGATGATTGATGATTTGAATAATATTCAGATGGAGATGCGGTTTACCACCCATCCAGATGTTTATTTGGAAGTTTTGACTGTTAAACTTTCACAACCAAGTGTAGAAACACCAGCTGCTGCAAGTAAACAACTTGAACATCCAGAGAATAGTGCTAAGGAGCAAGCTGAGGTTAATAGTCTTCAAGCTCAAGTTAAAGCGCTCCAACAAACAGTTAAGGAACTAACCCAAAAAGGGATCACGGTAAAACAAGGAACGACTCCTAACACCACTACTCAACGGGTTAAAGAAAAGCCCCGGGTTAAGGCGGGTAAAAATCGGGTTAACCTTCACCAAGTCTACCCAGTCCTTGGGTCAGCTACCCGTCAAGATCTTGATAAGATTAGGGATCTGTGGGGTGACATGTTAAATATGCTGAGTGTTCCTCAGCGGTCACTTCTCCATGTATCCCAACCGGTTGCAGCTAGTCCAGATGGTATTATCGTAGCGTTTGATTATGCTTTCTTGTTCCAGCAAGCTACTGATGATGATGCTTTAATAAAAGCAATGGAAGATGGCTTACAACGGCTGAGTGGTGATGAACGTAAAGTGGTATTTGTTCCTAAAGATCAGTGGCCAAGAATTCGTAAGGAATACATTCAGAGTCACAATCTTGGAAAAGGAGCATCTCAACCTAAGCAGGTTCCTAATGCAGCACAACAACCTGAATCGGAAAATGCTGCAGCACCTGTTCAAGAGGAAGCACCGAATGAACAAGCACCGGAGCAGACTCCACAAGAAGAAACTAGTGATCAAAAAGATCTTGTTAAGACTGCCCAAGAACTGTTCGGTAGTGATATTGTTAAAGTAGAAAATAATTAAAAGAGGGAATGATTATTATGATGCGTGGAATGAATATGCAACAAATGGTAAAGCAAGCTAAAGAAATGCAAAAGAAAATGATGGCAGAGCATGAAGAACTTGCCAAGCAACAATTTGTTGGTCAAGCTCCAGATGGCATGGTTACTGCTACATTCACTGGTGATAACAAGTTAGTTAACCTTGAAATTAAGCCAGAAGCAGTTGACCCTGATGATATTGATATGCTTTCTGATCTTGTCCTCGCCGCTGTTAACGACGGAATGAAGAAAGTTAATGATGCCACCCAAAGTACTTTAGGTAAGTACACCCGTGGCTTGGGGATGTAAACGTGCAGTATCCAGAACCACTGGCAAAGTTAATTGAAAGTTATACAAAACTACCGGGTATCGGTCAAAAGACGGCTACCCGGCTAGCTTTTTATACACTGACAATGCAAGATGATGATGTTACCAACTTTGCTAAATCATTATTATCTGCAAAACGGGATCTTCATAATTGTAGTATTTGCGGCAATATTACCGAAGATGATCCTTGTCCAATCTGCCAAGACAAGACGCGGGATCATTCCCAAATCTTAGTTGTTGAACAGTCTCAGGACGTGATGGCAATGGAACGGATGCATGAATATCATGGCTTGTACCATGTCCTTCATGGTGTGATTTCTCCAGTTGCCGGAACTGGTCCAGAAGATATTAATATTACGAGTTTATTAGATCGTTTGAAAAAAGACGATGAGACTAAGGAAGTTATTGTTGCAACCAACGCTTCATCTGATGGTGAATTAACCGCTAGTTACTTAGCTAAACTAATTAAACCAGCTGGAATCAAGGTAACTCGACTGGCTCATGGGCTTTCTGTCGGTGCAGATATTGATTACGCGGATGAAGTAACCTTGTTTAAGGCTGTTCAGGGACGAACGGAGATGTAGTTTGATGCTTTTTCATCATCGTAATAAGGAAGAAGTTAAGCAGGAACGTGACCAACGACTATTGGATTTAATTTATGAAACCAAAGCTAGTTGGGATCATGCTCGAGAAACTGAGCGGGCAGTATATGAAGCTAATGCTAGTACAGAGCTTCATTACAGAAGTCGCTTGCAGGAACAAAAATACTTGTACCTTTACCGCTTGGCAAGAAAGTTTAAGGTACATGGCGAATTAAACCAGGGTGTAATCGAACGTTAGGAAGAGGACGATGGCAGGAAAATTTATTTCATTTGAAGGACCAGACGGCGCCGGTAAAACCAGCGTAATGGCGCAAATCCAAACAGATCTAGAAAAAGAAATTGGTAAGGATAAAGTGATGTACACTCGGGAACCGGGTGGCAATCATATTTCTGAACAAATTCGGCGGGTTTTGTTTGATGATCAAAATACGGATATGGACGGTCGGACAGAAGCGTTATTATTTGCTGCTGCAAGGCGACAACACATTGTTTCAGAAATCGTTCCCGGTTTGGCTGCTGGTAAGGTAATTCTCTGTGATCGCTATGTTGACAGTTCAATTGCATACCAAGGTGCCGGGCGTCATTTAGGTGAAGAAAAAGTATGGCAAATTAATCAATTCGCAATCGATGGGTTAATGCCAGAGCTTACAATTTATCTTGATGTCGAATCTGAAATTGGTTTGAGAAGAATCGCTAAGCACCGTTCCGATCAGGTTAACCGTTTAGATGAAGAAAAGTTAAGCTTTCACCGAACTGTTCGCCAAGCCTTCCTCCAACTTCAAAAAGCAGATCCTGATAGAATTAAGTTAATTGATGCTAGTCAGCCATTAGAAAAAGTTATCCAGGACGTTAAACAAACAATTCATGCAAAGTTTGCGGATCTATTTTAAGATCATGATACGAGTGAAAAGGGTGATTTAATATGAAAATGATTATTGCAATTGTTCAATCGAAGGACAGTAACCGACTCCGGAAGGCATTTGCCAGCAACCATATTCAAATGACACAACTATCAACCACTGGTGGCTTCTTACGTGAAGGAAACGCTACGTTCTTAATTGGTGTTAAGGATGAACGGGTTCAAGAAGTTCTTGAAATCATCAAGAAAAATGCTAAGTCACGGGAACAATACGTTACTTCACAGATGCATATGGACGTTGAGGGAGGTTCTGCCTTCCCAGTTAATGTGCAAATCGGTGGTGCAACAGTATTTGTAATGCCCGTAGACCAATTTCATAAGTTTTAATTGAGCAGGTGAAGTAATTGGCTGATCAGTTTCAGGCAGAACGTTTACAGCCCCTAGTAGTTAAACAGCTACAAACGGTTTTGAAAAATCATGAACTAGCACATGCCTACCTTTTTGTTGGTCCAACTGGTTCAGGGAAAAGCGAGATCGCTAAGTGGTTGGCATTACGGCTCTTTTGCCTTCATTTGCAAAATGGTGAACCAGACTTAACATGTCCAGAATGTCAGCGGATCTTAAGTGGTAACCATCCAGATGTTGTCGTAGCTAAACCTGAAGGCCGGCAGATTAAGGTTGACGAGATTCGGCACTTGAAAGATGAGTTTACCAAAAGTGCTGTTGAAGGTAATAGGAAGCTCTTTATTATTCATGATGCTGAAAAGATGACTAATAATGCGGCTAACAGTCTGTTGAAGTTTATTGAAGAACCAGGTCCTGGGATTTATATTCTGATGTTAACTACTAACAAGAGTGCGGTACTGCCAACAATCCGTTCCCGGACCCAGATAATTGAACTTCAACCACTTCAGCGGGCTGAGTTGGAGCAAGTATTAACGCAAAATGATATTCCGCGGACTGAACGAACCGTTGCAATCGGGTTAACCGATTCGGTGAGTGAGATTAACGAATGGCGAAAAGATGATTGGCTAAAGCAGGCAATTGGTGCTATCACAATATGGTACCAGCATGTTAGTAAGGCTAATATGCTATCATTTGTTGATGTTCAAACAGAGATTATCAAACTAGCAACGGATCGTGCGAAGCAGCAGATTTTGTTAGATCTAATTGCATTAATCTGGCGAGATACTTTGTTAATTGCAAACGGAATAACTGATGATCAGGACTTACATTTCTTGCAAAGTAAGGACTTGATGGTGAATACTGCTAATAGTTATTCGACTAGTAGTTTGCTTACTGTCAGTCAAGAAACGTTAACTAGTCGACATTTATTAGATCAAAACATGGCTTTTCAAAATGTTACTGAACAGTTAACGATTAAGATTGTGCAGGCACTTTCAGCATAAGGAGGCAGGTAAAGTGAGTGAACATGGTAATTCAGAAAATATTTATGATCGCTTTGCTCAAGTAACGAAGCAAACTCATTATTTAGTAGCCAATGTAGAACAACTACAAGCTCAGGTCACAGAGTTAATGGAAACGAACGCTGAGCTATCAATTGAAAATGATCACTTACGGACGATGCTGAAAAAGATGAATCAATCAAAGCATGGTGAGGATCATCTTTCCGGTTCGCGAGAAAATCTTAAAAAGCTATATCAGCAGGGCTTTCACGTATGCAGTGAGTATTTTGGCAAGCGACTGGAAGAAAACGAATCATGTACTTTCTGCCTAGATACCATTTTTGGTCATGAGCAATCAACGATAAATTAGGAGAATAAAATGCAACAGGTTAGTAGTTTTCAAACACAAGATTCCGGCCTCCTCTACCTCGTACCGACACCAATTGGTAACTTAGATGATATGACTTTTCGGGCAGTGAAAGTGTTGAATGATGTTGATTTGATTGCAGCAGAGGACACTCGACACACCCAGCAGCTTTTAAATCATTTTGATATCCATACACCTGAAATTAGTTTTCACGAGCACAACACGGAGCAACGGATTCCAGAATTAATAAAGAAACTACACGATGGAATGAAGATTGCTCAATGTAGTGATGCGGGGATGCCATCCATTTCTGATCCTGGAAAAGAATTAGTTGCTGCAGCGGTGAAAGAGGGGATTCCAGTTGTGCCTCTTCCCGGTGCCAATGCAGGGTTAACCGCATTGATTGCATCTGGGCTTGCTCCACAACCTTTCTATTTTTATGGCTTTCTTGAACGAAAACACCAACAACAGGTTCAAGAACTTGAAAAATTGCGTAATCGCCCAGAAACAATGATCTTTTATGAGGCTCCCCATCGTCTAAAGAAGACTCTTAAGGTAATGGCCGAAGTCTTGGGCGGTGATCGGCAAGTTGTTTTGGCCCGTGAATTAACTAAACGATACGAAGAATTTAGTCGCGGACGATTAGCAGAAATAAATGATTGGTACGACGAACATCAACCGCGCGGGGAGTATGTAATCCTTGTTGCTGGTAATGATCATCCAGATGAAGAAGCCAAAGAAGATTCTGGAACGCCGATTGAACAAATTGATCAGGCAATTAGTGAAGGCTTATCAACCAATGCGGCAATTAAATTAGTTGCTAAGCGGAATAAGTTAAATCGTCAAGATCTCTACAAGCAGTACCATAATATTTAGGAGTAGCAATGGAAGAACAACAATCAGCATCAAAATTTGAACGTCGGCATCACTTAACCTACTACGAATGCGATGAAATGGGCCATCCAATCTTAAGTATGGTAATGAGCATCATGTCTGAAATAGCAGACATTCAAAGTGAAAAATTAGGAATTACCAAGGATACTATTCAGGCAACTGGAGGTACGTGGGTAATTGCAAGCTTCTCCGGAAATGTAGATTTGCAAGAACTTGAAATTGGCGATGAGGTAATAGTCGGAACGCAAGCGACTGGCTATAATGCATTTTTTGCAACACGGGATTTTTGGGTGTGCAGTGTTGATGGTACCAAGGAATACGCCCGTGTTAAGTCATTATTAGTTTTTATGAACTTGACAACGCGACGAATAGAGAAAATTCCAGAATCTCTAATTAAGGCATATGGTACTCCCAAACTAACCAAAGTGCCGCGGGGAAAACGTCCAACTAAGATGGATTCAACTGAAAAAGTTGAGGGAAAAGAATATCATGTCCGTTATTTCGATCTTGATGCTAATCACCATGTTAACAACGCCCGATATTTTGATTGGTTACTAGATCCACTCGGTGAACAGTTCTTAACAACCCACCAGTTAACATCTTTTTCGATTCAGTATCGTCATGAAGTGCGGGCTGGTCAGAATATTGACAGTCGTTTCCAGGTAATTGATGGACTTACTAGTCGTCATCAAATTACAAGCGATAATGAGTTATGTACATCTGCTGAATTTTGTTGGCAGCCTCTTAAATCGTTAAATTAACTGAATACCAATTAATAAGAACATGAAATTGAAGTTGTAAAACTTCTTTCATGTTCTTTTTTCTCACACTTTTTACTGTCATAAATGTTAGACTTAAAGTGGAATAACATTGAGGGGTGATCAGAATGAAAGATTCGTTAACGGCAGTAATTTATTTACAACCGGATCAAATTTTCTTACGGATTATTGAGCTCCCGAGCCTCAAGATTATTAACGATGTTCGCTCTGGATTATTTAATATTGGTGAAAATGGTAAAACGGCCAATTATACCAAAAATATGACAGCGATCGCCGATAACATTGAAGGTTTTAAAGAACTAATTAACGACTATGATGTTGACAACGTTAAGTTCTACGGAGCCTATGAGGATATGGATAGTGTCACTGCAAGTTATGTTGGTGATCAGTTAAAGGTTCGGACAGGACTAAAGATCCATTGGCTAAATAATAATCAGTTAATGGCACAATCAATGAGTTATATCGTTGATCATTTAGTTGAATTCCAGAAATTGAGTAAACACTGCTTATACATCTTAAGCATTGGACTTGATAGTTCTACCTTGGCATTCTTCCATCATGGCAATTTTGAAACTTCTTGGGAGATTGACCTTGGTGGCTCACAAATTCATCAGCTGGTTAATCAATTACGGCAAACCACAACTAATCCGACCGAAATTATTCAAGATTATATCGGCAGTAAGTTAGAATATCTGGAACCAGAATTAACTCGCCAAAAGAAGACAATTATGATTGTCCAAAATGCTCCATCACTTAGTAAACAATACATCAAGAAGCATCAAGAAATTGGCGAGATTGACCAAGGAAAGTTTCGTGAAACCCTTAATCACTTATTAATGCCTCAAGACCGGTATATGTACGGTCAAAATGCAGAATTAGAGCAGTCACAGGGAGAATATGTTCTTTCTAATTATTTAGTAATTTCACGGATGTCTGATTTAATTAACCCTACTAACTTGTATGTTACTAACCTTTCAATTATGGACGGTATTTCAAACGGGATTGCGACTGACAATGACGTTTCACGCTCTACTGTCAATAATATGATTCGGACTTCAGCGGATAATATTGCTCAGCGTTATGGTGTTGATTCAAACCACACAGCGTTTGTTGAAAAGTATGCTCTTCAATTTTTCGATGAGTTACGTCCAATCCACCGGTTAAGCAATCATTATCGCTTACTGCTTGAAGTGGCGGCTAAGGTAGACGATATTGGTAATTTTATTAATCAACAAGGACACTACCGTCATTCGGCCTACATTTTAGAGGCTAACCCGATGATTGGATTGTCAGATGAAGATAACCTAATCATTGCCGAAGTGGCACGGTACCACAGTACTGAGAGCCCAACGATTAGCCAATCACACTACCGTCACTTAGATGAAGATATTCAAATGCCAGTGGCAAAGTTAGCAGCAATTTTACGGTTAGTTGATTCGCTAGATGATTCTCGTCAGCAGAAGATTAGTAAAATCCAGCTCAAGTTAAAGGATGAGCGACTGATCATCAAAGCCACGAGTTCTGATGATCTGGTTCTAGAAAGCTGGTCATTCAGTCATAAATCACAACTCTTTAATGATGTCTTTGGAATTAAGCCAGTGCTAAAGGAAAAAGAGGGGCGGTAAAATGTATAAGGATTTCTATAAACCACAAAACTATGTCAATCGGGAACTTAGTTGGATTGACTTTAACGGACGGGTACTTCAAGAAGCAACAGATGTTAGTAATCCACTATTAGAGCGGGCCAATTTCTTGGGAATTACCCAAAGTAACGTTGATGAATTCTTCATGGTTCGGGTAGCCTCACTCCATAAATTAGCAGCTGCCAACGTAACAACTACTGATGCGTCAGGGATGACTCCTGAAGAGCAATTAACGGCTGTTAACAAAAAAGAACATGAAATGGTTAAGGAACGATATGAGGTTTATAACCAACAAATCATTCCTGATTTAAAACACCAAAATATTAATATTCTTCACTTGGCAGATTTGGACGATCGGCAAAAGGAATTTATTCGCCGGTACTTTAGTGATGAATTAATGCCAGTGTTAACCCCGATGGCAGATGATACATCACGCCCATTCCCATTCATTGCCAACAACTCACTAAACATTGCCATTCAATTGCGACGTGATCCAAAGCAAAAGAAGGAAGTCCAAGAACAGGAAATTCTTGAGGGTGATCAGGAAGTTAAGAGTCGGCAATTGGAGCCCCATGATGATAGTCGTGAATCAGATATTAAATTTGCAACTGTGCGGGTACCATCAATTTACAAGCGTCTTGTTCGGTTGCCAGGAGAAAATAACTTTATCTTGATTGATGAAGTAATTAAACGCTTCTTAGCGCAATTATTCCCAGGCTACCAAATCCTCGCAACTGCAACCTACCGGGTAATGCGGGATATGGACTTGGATGTCGCTGAAGAAGATACTTCTGACTTACTACGGGCAGTGAAACACCAGTTACGTGAACGGGAACATGGTGAAGTAATGCGGTTGGAAGTTGAAAATTCGATTGATGAATGGTTGGAAGATCAACTGATTGATAATTTGCACGTTAACGAAAGAACTATTTACCGGGTAAATGGTCCAGTTGATTTGACATTCTTGAAGAAACTATCAGGGATGGTTGACGGGCATGATGATCTTCGTTTCCCACCATTCCATGCCTACCAAAACCCTGACTTAGATATGGAACATAATATTTTTGCTGCAATTCGTAAGCATGACTACTTAATGCAACACCCATATGACAGTTTCCAATCAGTGGTTAACTTCATCCACCAAGCAGCACTTGATCCACAAGTATTAGCAATTAAGATGACTCTTTATCGGGTATCAGGTAATTCACCAATTATTAAGTACTTGGGGATGGCCGCTCAGCGCGGAAAACAGGTTACTGTGCTGGTTGAAGTTAAGGCGCGGTTTGATGAACAAAATAACGTTCGTTGGGCCCAACGACTAGAACAAATGGGCTGTCACGTAATTTATGGGTTAGTTGGTTTGAAGACGCACTGTAAGATTGCCTTAGTTATTCGTCGAGATGAAGATGGCTTACGGCGGTACATGCACTTAGGGACCGGTAACTACAATGATGTTACGGCTCACTTCTACACTGATATGGGATTGTTGACTTGTGACCAAGAAATTGGGATGGATATGACGAACCTCTTCAACATGCTATCTGGGTTTGCCCGTCCACCATACTTCAATAAGTTACGGGTTTCTCCAAACGGTATTCGGAACTTCATCAACCAAAAGATTGATCAGCAAATTGAAATTGCCGAGAGTGGTAATCCAGCATTAATCCGGATGAAAATGAATTCCCTATCGGATAAGCAAATCATTGCGCACCTTTATGATGCAGCAGCAAAGGGTGTTAAAATCCAATTACTGATTCGGGGAATTACCTGCTTACGGAATGATTTACCAGAACTTCATGGAAACATTGAAGTTCATTCGATCGTTGGCCGGTTCCTTGAGCACTCACGGATTTATTACTTTAAGGGTAATGGTAATGAAGAAATCTACCTTGCTAGTGCTGATATGATGACACGGAACCTTAATCGGCGGGTTGAAGAGCTTTTCCCAGTTGAACAAGCTGATACCAAGGCTAAGGCAATTTCAATCTTTGATGACATGTGGAAGGATAACGTAAAGGCGCGGATCCTAGTTGGTGATCATTATGAACGGATCGATAATGAAGGAGAAGAACCATTCAACGCCCAAGAATTCTTTGTTCAACAAGCAACTGTTGAAAATAAACATACCAAGCGTCAAGAAAAGTCAAAGCGTCATTTTTCAAATGTTTTTGAGACGTTAAGTCGCCATGTTTCCAACTTACATTTAGATTCACGGAAGGATGACCATCATGAGTAAGTCATCGCAGTACCTGGCTGTAATTGATTTAGGTTCAAATTCAGTTCGCTTAAAAATTGATCAGATTGAATTAGATGGTTCATATCAGACCAAAGTTTATGAAAAACGGTATGTCCGACTTTCATCTAATATGGGACCGGAAAAGATTCTCCAACCAGAACCAATAGAACGAACAATTAAAGCCTTAAGCGAGTTTCGGGAGATTTGTGACCAATACAAGAAACTAAAAATCTTGGCAGTTGCTACTGCAGCAACTCGGCAGGCACAGAATCAAGCAGCTTTCTTGAAACAAGTAAAAGAACGGACTGGCTTTGTAATTCACGTAATCTCTGGAGAACAGGAAGCTTACCTCGACTACATTGGAGTAAGTCGAACACTAGCGATTAATGATGGAGCAATTCTGGACACTGGTGGCGCAAGTATGGAGATTATCCTTGTTAAGGATGGTCAGGCAGAAGAAGTTATTAGTATTCCGCTTGGCTCTGTCTTGCTCTCCCAACGTTATAACTTAGGCGATCGAATTGAGGCTTCTGATCTTTTCAACGCGATTGTCAAAGTTGATCAGGTTCTCAGTAAAGAGAATTGGCTTAACCGTGTTCGTCATGGTGAAATTGTTGCCCTTGGTGGTTGTAATCGGGCTTTAGCCAAAGTGTACCGGTGGCAACAGGCAGCCAACTCTAATCGGGTTGCACCGGTTCATGGGTTAATGATGGATCAGGATGATGCCTTTGCTATCATGCAACAACTTCTCAGGAGTAGTAAGAGTGAACGAGCAAGTATCCGGGGAGTGAATAAGGAACGAGCTGATGTGATTGTTGGTGGTTTGTTACCATTAATGTCGATTATTCGTCAGCAACAGATCCAACAAATCCAATTTAGTGATAGTGGCCTCCGTGAAGGATTGCTATTCCGCTATTTAGAGCACGAGACTAGTTTGGAAAACTTAACCACCTTGTAATCGGTTGCAAAATTTACTAAACTTTTACTGAATTTTACTAAACGACGTAATTTAAAAGTGCTACAATCATATTTGAACAAGGAATTAATAGACAGTCTGGTGTTAGCAGATGTTGTCGTATAAGGAGGAAACAACATGGCAATTTTAGTTGCTGGTGGTGCCGGTTATATCGGTTCACACATGGTTAAAGACTTAGTTGAACATGGCCAAGATGTTGTAGTTGCTGATAACCTTTCTACAGGTCACCGTGACGCAATTAACCCTAAGGCTAAATTTTACGAAGGGGATATCCGTGATCGGAAGTTCTTGGACAAGATTTTTGATAATGAAGATATTGAAGCGGTTGTTCACTTTGCTGCCTTTTCAATTGTCCCAGAATCAATGAGCAAGCCTTTGAAGTACTTTGACAACAATACTGGTGGGATGATCACTTTGCTTGAAGCAATGCGTGATCACAACATTAAGTACATTGTCTTTAGTTCTACTGCAGCTACTTATGGTGTTCCAGAACACATGCCAATTAAGGAAACTGATCCACAAAACCCAATTAACCCATACGGATTAAGTAAGTTAATGATGGAAAAGATGATGCACTGGGCTGATAAGGCATACGGCATCAAGTTTGTTGCTCTTCGTTACTTCAATGTTGCTGGTGCTGCTCCAGATGGCACAATCGGTGAAGACCACGGTCCTGAAACTCACTTGGTTCCAATTATCTTACAAGTTGCTCAAGGTAAGCGGAAGGAATTGAGTATCTTCGGTGATGACTACAACACTCCAGATGGTACCAATGTTCGTGACTATGTTCATGTTATGGACTTAGCTGATGCTCATATCTTAGCAATTAAGTACCTTGAAGCTGGTAATGAAAGTAACGCCTTCAACCTTGGTTCCTCAACTGGTTTCTCAAACAAGCAAATGCTTGAAGCAGCACGTGAAGTTACTGGTAAGCCAATTCCAGCTAAGATTGCTCCACGTCGTCCAGGAGACCCTGATTCATTAGTTGCTGCTAGTGACAAGGCCCGGAACGTTCTTGGATGGGATCCTAAGTATGATGATGTTCACGATATCATTGCTACTGCATGGAAGTGGCACTCAACCCATCCAAAGGGTTACGATGATCGCGATTAATTCCCAAAACAATCATAATAATAAACCTTCAAATAGTGCGACAGAATTAATTTCCTAATTTATTTGTCGAGCTGCAAAAAATGATCGAAGAGGTCACTGACATTCAATGATTGGATGCTGGTGACCTCTCGTTATTTTATTAGGAAGTTCAGTCTAATTTTCTGAAACTAGATAAGGCAAAATTAACGCAAAAAAGTGTTGGTATGATAAAATGTTAATTGATTGAAAGGATGATCGAAAAAATGAAAATACTTGCCATTGATACATCGAACCATCCAATGAGTGTTGCGGTAGTTGAAGACGATCAGCTACTTGCAACCGAAACATTGAACATGGTACGAAATCATAGTATTTATTTAATGCCAGCCATTGATAAGTTGTTTAAGTTAGTAAAATGGGAACCAGAAGATGTTGATCGGATTGTAGTCGCACAAGGTCCAGGATCTTATACTGGTATTCGGATTGCTGTTTCAACTGCAAAAGTATTGGCAGATACAATGAACAAGGAATTAGTTGGAATCTCCAGCTTAGAGGTTCTAGCACGGAATATTGTTCCAACGACGAAAGAATTAATTGTGCCATTTTTTGATGCTCGTCGGGGAAACGTCTTTGCCGGTGCTTACCAATGGCAAGACGGTAAACTGGTTAATAAGATTGCTGATCAGCATTTAGGAATGAAGGGACTTCTCGAACAATTAGCAGAATTAAAGCAACCAGTTCTGTTAGTTGGTCATTTGACTGATCGAATTAAGAAGGCAATGGGATCGATGCCTGAAAATGTTGAACTGGCACCACGTCCGTTTGCTATTCCTTCAACTTATCAATTAGCAATTGCTGGGGAAAATGCACCAGTGGTTAAGGATATTGACTCAATGGTTCCTCATTACTTACGAATTACTGAGGCAGAAGCTAACTGGCAAAAGCTTCATCCAGGTGAAACTAGGCAAAATTATGTTTGCGAAGTTTAAGGCTTGGTTATCTCATAACCAGCATGAAGAAAAGCTGACATATCAACAGCAAGTAACTTTAATTAATGGTCGACAATTTGTAGTTCGGCAAGCAGCATTTTCTGATATTTCTTCAATTGTTAAAATTGAAGAACTCATTTATGGGGTTGCCCCATGGAATGCCAGTTCTTTTCAAATTGAGTTAGAGAGGAAGTATGATCGACTGTATCTCGTTGTTGTCTATGATGGCCAATTGGTTGGTTATGCTGGTTGTTCGTTTAACCGGTATAAGCATGAAAGTCACATTACTAATATTGGTGTGAGCCCAGCTTATCAAGGGCAAGGAATCGGTACTAAGCTAATTGAAACATTAAAGAATTACTCCAGCCAACGAGGGTATTCGCAAATGACTCTGGAAGTTCGTGTTCATAATCTTCGTGCGCGAAAACTTTACGAGCGCTTAGGATTTTATCAAGTAAAAATTAAACCACATTACTACATTGATGATCGCGAGGATGCGATTGAAATGGAAGCTAAATTGCAAGGTAAAGGGGAAAGTAATTAGTTATGACGGAAAAAACACTAATTTTGGCGTTTGAAACTAGCTGTGACGAAACCAGTGTTGCAGTAGTGGAAAATGGTACCAAAATTTTGTCAAATATTGTTGCAACCCAGATTGATAGTCACCAACGATTTGGTGGGGTTGTTCCAGAAGTTGCTAGTCGGCATCATATTGAATGGATTACTCGCTGTACTGATCAGTCTTTGGAAGAAGCTAATGTTTCATACGATGATATTGCAGCAGTAGCCGTTACTTACGGTCCCGGACTTGTTGGCTCACTGTTAATTGGTGTCACTGCCGCAAAGGCAATTGCGTGGGCTCATCATTTACCATTAGTACCAGTAAACCATATGACGGGACACCTATATGCTGCACGGTATGTTGGTGAATTTAAGTACCCACAGATGGCATTGCTAGTTTCAGGTGGTCATACTGAATTAGTCTACATGAAGTCAGAGCATGAATTCGAAATTATCGGTGAGACTCGTGATGATGCAGCAGGTGAAGCCTATGACAAAATTGGTCGAGTTCTCGGGGTAAATTATCCAGCTGGTAAAACCATTGATGAGTGGGCAGCAAAGGGTGAAGATACCTTTAAATTCCCTCGAGCAATGGAAAAGGAAGCTAATTATGATTTTAGCTTTAGTGGTTTAAAGAGTGCCTTTATCAACACTGTACATAATGCTAATCAACGGGGAGAAGAGCTTAATAAATATGATCTAGCTGCTAGTTTCCAACAAAGTGTTGTCGATGTGTTAGCTGAAAAGACAATGCGTGCGCTTGACCGGTACCCTGTAAAGCAATTAATTCTTGCCGGGGGAGTAGCTGCTAATCACGGTCTGCGTTCACGTTTAGATCATGATATGAAGAAATATCATCCTGACGTTACAATGCTTCAAGCACCTCTTAAATTATGTGGCGACAATGCGGCAATGATTGGTGCTGCAGGCTACATGGATTATCAACATGGTGATCGGGCCCAACTCAACCTCAATGCAGAACCTGGCTTGATGTTTGAAAGAATGGAAAATTAAGGATACTTATTTCGTTAGTATCTATGAAAAAGGGAGCGAGACAGAAGTCATTTTGACTTCGTATTCGAGTCCCCGCGAGCATAAATAGGGCTCCAGCATTCGGAAAATCCGAACGCTGGAGCCCATTTATGTACCGTGCTGTTAACTTTTAGTCTATATAAGGGAACTTATGTCACATCACGTTTTTTTATAATCAGTTATTTTCTTATTTGTCCATTACCAGTGATTTCATATTTAATGGTTGTTAATTGACTCAATCCCATTGGCCCACGTGCATGAAGCTTTTGGGTACTAATCCCGATTTCAGCACCAAAGCCAAACATTCCACCATCAGTGAAACGAGTAGATGCATTAACGTAAACACAGGCTGAATCAATTTGTTCTTGGAACTGGTGTCCTCGTTGAATGTTGTTAGTAATAATTGATTCAGAATGGTGAGTGCTATGGTTATTGATGTGGTCGATGGCGTCATCTAGACTATCGACGACCTTAACGGCCATGATGAGATCATTATATTCAGTATCCCAGTCTTCAGCTGATGCAGGAATCATTTCTGGAACAACTTGGCATGCAGCTTCATCACCACGTAATTGAACTCCATGTTTCATTAATGCTTTGGCAATAGTAGGCAAGAACTTAGCAGCAATGTTTCGGTGAATTAAGAGCTTCTCGGCAGCATTGCAGACAGAGGGACGTTGAACTTTAGCATTAACGGTAATTGCAGTGGCCATTTCAAGGTCAGCATCCTGATCAATGTAGATATGACAATTACCGGCTCCCGTTTCAATCACTGGGACGGTAGCAGTCTTTACGACTCGTTGAATAAGCCCACGACCACCACGAGGGATTAATACATCGATATATTTAGTCAGGTTCATCATTTCCTGAGCACTTTCATGGCTAGGATCATCAACCATCTGAACTGCATCCTCAGGAAGATTAATATCTGCTAGTGCTTGGCGAAGAACTTTTGCAAGCGCTAAGTTGGTATGCAATGCTTCTTTTCCTCCACGAAGAATAACAGCATTACCGCTCTTAAATGTTAAACCAGTTGCATCAGCAGTAACGTTTGGGCGAGCTTCAAAAATGATCCCGATAACGCCAAGTGGAACCCGCCGTTGAATTATTTGGAGACCATCAGCCGTGATCCATCCCTTATCAATTTGAGCAGTTGGATCAGCTAATTGGGCAATTGAGCGGAGACCATTTGCCATGTCAGTTATCCGTTGTTTATTTAGCATTAACCGATCAATAAACTTCTTTGGCATCTCTGTTGCTTGAGCAAGATCAAACTTATTTGCTGCAATAATCTCATCTTGATTATTAACCAATGCATCGGCCATTGCTTGGAGACCTTTGTTTTTAGTAGCAGTGTCAAGAATTGCTAATTTACGTGCCGCAATTTTAGCCTTTTCACCGATTTGATTGAGTGATGTCATAATAATTCTCTCCTTTACTTTAGTTTGGTTAAATCGTCTGCTTGAAACAGGAAGCTACTATTTTCCGAATACCGTTCCGATCTGTTCACCGTCAAGAATATTGAAGATGATTTTTGGATCCCGACCATTGCAGAGAACCATTTTTTGGTTAGCTTTCATAATAGTAGTGGCAGCGCGGAGCTTAGTAACCATTCCGCCAGTACCAAACTTAGTACTGCTACCACTAGCAGCTTGCTCTAATTCTGGTGTTACTTCATCAACGTTGTGGATCGGCTTTGCATCGGGATATTTGTGCGGATCCTTATCGTAAAATGCATCGATATCGGAAAGAACAATTAAAAGATCCGCATTAATTCTAGTTGCTACCTGAGCAGATAATTCATCATTATCACTGAAGGTCGTATGGTGATCCAATTCGTCAACGGAAACGGGGTCATTTTCATTAATGATTGGGACTACAGAATCCTTCAGAAGCGTAGTGATCGTATTTAGAATGTGCTGGCGGCTAACAGGATATTCCAGGACGTCACGAGTTAATAGTAACTGGCTGACTTTGGTTTGGTAGTCCAAAAAGCGTTGGGAATAAATCCGCATTAATTCGGTTTGACCAATGGAGGCTAAGGCTTGTTGACGGGCAATTTCAGCGGGTCGTTTTGTTAAACCTAGACTAGCCAGGCCAACACCAATGGCTCCGGAAGAAACAAGCACCATTTCATATCCTTGGTGGTTTAAGGTTGCCAAAGTGTAAGCTAAGCGATCGATTGTCCGTAAGTTAACTTGACCATTGGGGTAGATAAGACTACTCGTGCCGACTTTAACTACTATTCGCTGATTACCCATAATTAACCATCCCTTCTAAACAAAAAGCATGCCTAAGTCGAGGCACCAGTCACGGCGTTACCATCCTCGTTCAAAGACATGCTTTACTCTTTTTAAAAATTTATTTACTTGTTAGTTATTAATGACTAGGATTCAGACATTTCGTTAGCAGCTTTCAGCCGGTGACTGCTAATCTCTTTACCGTCTTACTATGATCATTTGCTTGAAGTTTACTTGCTTCTTGAGTAAAAGTCAACTATTTTCCTGATCAAACTTTTCTAGCTCTTCGGCAGCTGTGGTCCAGTCAAGTTCAACTTCTTCAGATTGAGCATTTAACTTATCAAGCTCTTTTTGTAAGTCAGAAAGCTTACCAATATCTGTTGCAATCTCAGGCTGACTCATTTTTTCTTGAATTGCTTGTTCTTGTTCTTCAAGTTCTGTCATTTGACTTTCAAGCTTGTCAACTTGTCGCTGAAGTTTTCGCCGCGCCCGCTGTGTTTCCTTGCTTTGCTGATAGGATTGCTGAGCATCAGATCGTTTTGCGCTTGGCTTAGAAGTAGCTTGAGTATCACTGCCTTCAGTAGTAGTGACCTTGTTAACTGCTGCTAGGTAATCATCGTAGTTTCCTTCATAATGCTTGATCCCATCTGCATGCATATCTAGGACATCAGTAGCTACTTGATTGATAAAGTACCGGTCGTGAGAAATGAAAAGAACGGTTCCGTTAAATTCATTAATCGCGTTTTCCAAAACTTCCCGGCTATCAATATCTAAGTGGTTAGTTGGTTCATCAAGAACTAGGAAATTAATTGGCTTGAATGAAAGTTTAGTTAGTTCTAGCCGAGCCTTTTCACCACCGGAAAGATCGTGGACTAATTTATAAACATCGTCGCCAACGAAAAGAAAGCTACCAAGAAGTGACCGAATATCTTTTTCGGGTACATTTGGATGATCGTCCCACACTTCATTTAAAACAGATTTATCAGGATGAAGCTGTTGCTGTTCCTGATCGTAGTAACCAATTTGGAGGTTAGCTCCGAGCTTGATTGAACCGCTAATTAAGGGGATGCGGTTTAAAATCGACTTCAGAAGTGTTGATTTACCAATCCCGTTTGGCCCAATGATTCCTACCCGTTGTGGTTTCCGCACGGTAAAGGAAAGGGGACCTGCAAGTCGCTGATCATCATAACCAACAACTGCCTGATCGACATCGAGGACTTCGTTACCGCTATCTTTATCGCTGTGAAAATGGAAATGAATTGACTTATCATCAGTTTCTGGTCGTTCCATCCGATCCATTTTTTCCAACTGCTTTCGTCTAGCCTGTGCTCGCTTAGTGGTGGATGCACGGACAATGTTACGATTGACAAAGTCTTCTAGTTTTGCAATTTTCTTTTGTTGTTGATCGTAATGTTTCCATTCCGCAGTTAACCACTTTTGTTTATGCTTCATAAACTGAGTGTAATTACCTGTGTAGTGACGAAGGGTATGGTTGTCGAGATCATAAATATCAGATACAACCCGATCAAGGAAGTACCGGTCGTGTGAAACAACTAATAGTGCTCCTTTGTATCCCTTTAGATAATCTTCGAGCCAGGATAAAACGTTCATATCCAAGTGGTTCGTCGGTTCATCAAGGATTAGTAAGTTCGGTTCTTGCAATAAGATTTTAGCTAATGCTAACTTAGTCTTTTGACCACCAGATAAAGAGTTAATTGAAGTTTGGTAGTCTTCTTCGCCAAAACCGAATCCCTTGAGAATTCCTCGCATTCGAGATTCATATTCAAATCCGCCACGCTTTTTAAATTCCGCTTGAAGTTTTGAATACTTCTCAGTGGTAATTTGAAAATCCTTACTTGCTGGATCGAGAGAAGCTAATTGTTCTTCAAGTTGATGGATTTCCTTTTCCATTTTATGGAGTGGAGCAAATACTAAATCTAGTTCTGCCCAGATGCTATTTTGACTATCTAATCCCTGATCCTGGGCTAAGTAGCCGATTGTTAAATCTTTTGTTTTAGAAATCGTCCCTTCGTCTGGACTAGTAATTCCGGCAATCATTTTCAACAGGGTAGTCTTACCAGCACCATTCCGTCCTACTAGTGCTGTCCGTCCATGCTCTTGGATTTGCAGATCAACGTCGTGAAAGAGAACATCAGCCCCAAAGCGACGCATTACATTATTGGCTTGCAAAAGAATCATTTTGTTTACCTCGTTCTTAAAAGATGTACCTTTCTATTATACGCTGGTCAATCCCAATTTCACAAAGTTATGAAGGTAAAAATTACGTTCAATGTCGCTCAAATAATAATTTTTTTGAAAAGAATCTTGTTTGAGTGTTCACAATTAGACGGTTTGTTGCTAGAATAATAAGAGAATTAAATTTCACAAGCTAGCAAATATGAGCAAAGAATATAAGCTCACTAATGTTAAATTAAAGATAAAGAAACACAGGGGGAATATGACATTATGGCTACCAGAAAAATTCCTAGGGCTACGGCAAAGCGATTACCGATCTATTACCGTTACCTTAGTGTGTTGTTAAGTGCAAATAAGCGACGAGTTTCATCAACAGAACTTTCAGAAGCAGTTCAAGTTGATTCAGCAACCATCCGGCGTGACTTTTCCTACTTTGGTGAACTTGGTAAGCGGGGTTACGGTTACGATGTTGAAAGCTTGTTGAACTTCTTTAAGGGGATCTTAAACCAAGATACTTTAACCAACGTTGCTTTAGTTGGTGTTGGCGCCTTAGGGAGTGCATTGTTAAACTACAATTTCCACCAAGACACTAACTTGCGGATTAGCGCTGCGTTTGATACTAAGCCAGAATTAGCTAATACTGTAAAAAGCGGGATCCCAATTTATCCTGCAAGTGAAATGCAAAAGCAAATTAAGGAACAACAAATCGACGCAGTTATCTTAACAGTGCCAAGTTCAACTTCACAAAAAGTGGCAGATCAACTTGTTAGTGTTGGGGTAAAGGGGATCTTGAACTTTACGCCAGTTCGCCTTTCTGTACCAAAGAATGTTCAAGTTCAAAACATTGACCTTACTAATGAACTGCAGACCTTAATCTACTTTATTAAGAACTACGCAGAGAATAAGCCAAAAGAAAATTAAGAATAAGGGCTGAGGAAGCTACAAAGCATTTCCCTCAGCCCTTGTTTTATGGTCATTAATTAAGTCCCCATTCTTTTAGTCAAAATTAGTCAAACTTTATTGTTGCATTTAGTTCGAAAAATGTTATAGTAGAAAATGTAATTAGCACTTGAGAAGTGAGAGTGCTAAAAATTAATAACTTAACTATGAATTTTATCAAGATGGAGGGATTAACGTGTTAAAACCATTAGGAGATCGCGTTGTTCTTAAAGCTGAAACTGAAGAAGAAAAGACAGTTGGTGGAATTGTCCTTGCTTCTAACGTAAAGGAAAAGCCAACCACAGGTAAGGTTATTGCTGTTGGTGCTGGACGGACTTTGGACAATGGTGAAAAGATTGCGCCAGCTGTTAAGGAAGGCGATCGGGTCCTCTTTGATAAGTATGCCGGAAATGAAGTTGAATACAACGGTGAAAAGTACCTCGTTGTTCATGAAAAGGATCTTGTAGCTGTAATCGACTAGTTACAACGATTAATCAATGACATCTAAGATTATATTTTGAGGTGAATAATATATGGCAAAAGAAATTAAGTTTTCTGAAGATGCGCGGAACGAAATGCTCCACGGTGTTGATAAGTTAGCTAACACTGTTAAGACCACTATGGGTCCAAAGGGTCGGAACGTTGTCCTTGAACAAAGCTATGGTAACCCTACAATCACTAACGATGGTGTTACTATTGCTAAGAGCATTGAACTTGAAAACCACTTTGAAAACATGGGTGCAAAGTTAGTTTCTGAAGTTGCTTCTAAGACTAACGACATTGCAGGTGACGGTACTACTACTGCTACTGTTTTGACCCAAGCAATTGTAAATGCTGGTATGAAGAACGTTACTGCTGGTGCTAACCCAGTTGGTATTCGTCGTGGGATTGATAAGGCTACTCGGGCAGCCGTTGAAGCTTTGAAGAAGATGTCACACGATGTTAAGACTAAGGATGACATTGCACAAATTGCTTCAATTTCAGCTGACAACAAGGAAGTTGGTAAGTTGATTGCTGATGCAATGGAAAAGGTTGGTAATGACGGTGTTATCACTCTTGAAGATTCACGTGGTGTTGACACTAGCGTTGATGTTGTTGAAGGGATGAGCTTCGATCGTGGTTACATGTCACAATACATGGTAACTGATAACGATAAGATGGAAGCAGACCTTGACAACCCATACGTTTTGATTACTGATAAGAAGATTAGTAACATTCAAGACATCTTGCCACTTCTTCAATCTGTTGTTCAAGAAGGTCGTGCATTGTTAATTATTGCCGATGATATTACCGGGGAAGCATTGCCAACACTTGTTTTGAACAAGATTCGTGGTACCTTCAACGTTGTCGCTGTTAAGGCTCCTGGCTTCGGTGACCGTCGTAAGGCTCAATTACAAGATATCGCCGTATTAACTGGTGGTACTGTAATTTCTGATGACTTAGGAATGAACCTTAAGGACGCTACTGTTGATCAATTAGGTCAAGCAAACAAGGTAACTGTTACTAAGGACACTACTACCATTGTTGATGGTGCTGGTGCTAAGGAAGCTATTGCTGAACGGGTTGACCAAATCAAGCAAGCTATTTCTAAGGCAACTTCTGACTTTGATAAGGAAAAGTTGCAAGAACGTTTGGCAAAGCTTTCTGGTGGTGTTGCCGTTGTTCGTGTCGGTGCTGCTACTGAAACTGAAATGAAGGAAAAGAAGTACCGGATTGAAGATGCTTTGAACGCTACCCGTGCTGCCGTTCAAGAAGGATTTGTTCCTGGTGGTGGTACTGCCTTAGTAAACGTTCTTCCTGAATTGGACAAGGTTGAAGCAACTGGTGACGAAGCAACCGGTGTACAAATCGTAAAGGCTGCTTTGGAAGCACCTGTTCGTCAAATTGCTGAAAACGCCGGTGTTGAAGGCTCAGTAATTATCAACCAATTGAAGAACGAAAAGCCAGGTATCGGTTACAACGCTGCTGATGGCAAGTTTGAAGACATGGTTGAAGCCGGAATTGTTGACCCAACTAAGGTTACCCGTTCCGCACTTCAAAACGCTGCTTCTGTTTCAGCATTATTGTTGACTACTGAAGCTGTCGTTGCTGACAAGCCAGAACCAAAGAATAACCAAGCTCCTGCTGCACCACAAGGCGGTGCCGGCATGGGCGGAATGATGTAATTCATTCTTAACTAAATAAATAAAAAACAGGTATTTTGCTGAATTGCAAAATACCGTTTTTTATTTATTTAGAATCCTCTTTCCTTAAAAAGTTTTGCCATTGTTCCGAAATTTCTTCTAAGGAAAACTTTGTAACTGCTTTTTGAGCATTTTGCGCATATTTAGCTTCTAGTTCTGGAGTGGTGATTAGATTGCGAAGGCTTTGATAAAGTGCTTGTTGATCGTTTGCTTTGAGTAACTCACCACTAATATGATTGTCCACAATCTCGGCGGGCCCATAGTTGATATCGTAACTAATTACTGGACAGCCGTGCCCCTGTGCTTCTAAGAGTGCCATTGCAAAACCTTCGTATTGACTAGTCAAGATTTCGGCATAAGCAGTTTCATAGATCGATGAGAGATCATGTTGGTAACCGCAAAAATGAATATATTCATCTGCATGGTTCTTCTTCACTAAATCTTTTAGGTAGTTGGTAGTTTTATATTTATTCCATCCGTCACCGTAACCATAGATATCGAGGTCAACTTGAGGAAAATCTTTGTGAAGGGCAATTACCGCATTAATTACATGATCAAGTTGCTTTACTTTTGAAAGGCGGGCAACTGCGATAAAATGACCATATTTTCGTTTGCTGATAGGAGTAGCCTTTGCTAGTTGCTCTTGTGACAAATAAGTAACGGGAATGCCATAACTAGAATTAGTTTGGAAACGGCGACTAGCATCCTGAGCTTCTTGCTTAGTTGATGAAATAAGTCCGGTTAACTACATCTTAGTAATTAGTTTGTAAACTTCAGAAAGTTGGCTATCAGTTTGTCCGTCTAAAGTAAAAGCAGAATGGAAAAATTGATAGCGGCGGGCAGGTTCTTTCATTAATTGAAAGGCTTTTAGGGTAATGTCAGAGCGATCGCTGATTAGGATTGCTTTTGGATCTGATGCAACTAATTGATCCAGAAAATATGCTCTTAGTTCAGCCTCGGATTCAAACTGCAATTCACGGTTCTGATCGGTTAATTGAATTAAGGTAAGAACCGGAACGTTACCTTCGCCACCACGATAATGGAAGGAAAGTTTAACTTTTCCATCATGATCATAATATTGCCGGGTTACAATGCGACCACGATCTTCAAAGTATTCACTATAGCTTCGACAGCCACAATCATAATAATCGCGACGATTAAGGAAGCCATACCGATCGTAGTAATCAACATAATAAAGACGATCACGGAAAGTGCCAATTTGAACACGAATTTTACCATCTTTTTTCGCTTGGTTGCCACTAATTTGACAACCTGGAACATTAAGAACCTGGTCAATGATTAGTTGATCGTAAGACGGATCAGAATGATATGGTAACCGTTGGTAGTATTGGAAAAGGTTAAGGACACGTCCTTGAATTCCTAGTTTTTCATCTGCCGCTTGGTGATCAAAATTATAAAGCATTGAGATGATCGTGGCTGGTTGATGGAGGTAGTCAAAAACTCGTAATCGCTTGACTTCAGCTAATTCGATTGCGGATGTTTGAACATCTTCTGTACTGGTAATGAAATAATTCATGGCGACTCCTTTCTTACCCCTCAATTGTAACAAAGTTGGAAGTGCAAATGACGGACATTCGGAGTTACAAATCCATAAATTTAAAGTTTTTTGTGATCAAGTGTTAAAGTTAGTGTTAAGATATATTATCTACTTATAAAAGATTTGAGGGAGAGAAAATGGATAAGTTAAAGCAACATAAGATCACCCTATTTTCCGGGGTGATGCTAGCGCTAAACTCGCTAATCGGTTCTGGTTGGCTATTTGGTGCCGGCACAGCTGCTAAAGTTGCTGGACCAGCAGCAATCATCTCATGGATTATTGGTGCAGTAATTATTATCAGCATTGCCTTAACCTACGTTGAATTAGGAGCAATGTTTCCGGAAAGTGGTGGGATGAGCCGTTATGCTCAATATAGTCACGGACCGTTACTTGGCTTCATTGCAGCATGGGCTAATTGGATTTCTTTGATAACCCTTGTTCCGATGGAAGCAGTTGCCTCAGTTCAATACATGAGTTCTTGGCCATGGTCATGGGCTAATTGGACACACCATTTTGTTCGAGGAGGTAACATCACCTCGTCTGGAATGTTGGTAGTCCTCCTTTTTATGGTGATTTTTACCCTGATCAATTTTTGGTCAGTTAAATTGATGACGCGTTTTACCAATTTAATTTCAGTTTTCAAAATTTTATTGCCAACGTTAACTATCGTTATGTTAATGGCTAGTGGTTTTCATGCTGGTAATTTTGGTCATAGTGTCCAAACATTCATGCCATATGGTAGTCGCTCAATCTTTGAAGCGGCTGCAGTATCAGGAATTATCATGTCCTATGATGCCTTTCAAACAATTATTAATATGGGTGGAGAAATGATTAATCCGCACAAGAATATTGTACGAGGGGTACTAATTTCAATGCTCATCACGGCAGCAATCTACGTTATGCTTCAAGTAGCCTTTATTGGTGCTGTTAGCCCATCAATGTTAGCGAAAAGCGGGTGGCACGGGATTAATTTTGCTTCGCCATTTGCGGATATTGCAATTTTACTAAGCCTTAATTGGTTAGCAATTCTTCTATATATGGATGCATTTGTTTCACCTTTTGGGACTGGGGTTGCCTTTGTTGCTACAGCCTCTCGTGCTCTAGCTGCGATGACACATACTGGTCACTTGCCAAAATGGTTAGGGCGACTAGAAAGACGTTACATGATTCCACGGTTTGCAATGGTTGCGGATTTGATTTTAGCGGCGATCTTAGTTAATGTTTTCCGTAATTGGAATCTGTTAGCAACTGTCATTACAGGTTCAACATTAATTGCTTACTTAACAGGACCGGTTACTGTGATCTCATTACGGAAAATGGCACCGGATTTAAATCGACCATTTGCGCCAAATTATATGAAATGGTTAGCGCCATTTGCTTTTGTTGTTACCGGGTTAGCTATTTACTGGACGATGTGGCCAACGACAATTCAGGTGATCATTGTAATTGCGCTTGGTTTACCAATCTATCTTTACTATGAATGGCGGTACCAAAAGACCAATTGGGTTAAGCAATTAAAGAGCTCAATGTGGTTGATTTGTTACATGATCTTCATTTCAATCATTTCTTATGTTGGAAGTGAAGGCTTTGGAGGTCAAAACTGGATTCCATACCCAGTTGACTTCATTGTGATTATTATTGTTTCGCTACTCTTCTATATTTGGGCTGTCCACAGTCGAATGGATGAAGTGGACCCTGTGGCGAAGAAAGTAAACGATCGCTTAGAAAAATAGACGTAAAGCGACATTTGCGTCTTTTTGACGATTGCAAAGTCACTAAATTAATTGTATTATTGTTCAGTTATCCGAAAGTGATTAAAACGATTACATTCCATAATTTCGGGAGGATAGTATGTGGCGTTATATTAAACGAGTTTTAATTGGGAAACCTTTAAAGACTTTAGATGAAGGCCAAACTCACTTAACTAAATTTAAGGCACTGGCAATGTTGTCATCAGATGCTATTTCGTCAGTTGCCTATGGTCCAGAGCAGATTACCACTGTTCTGGTAACCTTATCTGCAATGGCAATGTGGTATTCAATCCCAATTGCGGCGATTGTTTTACTCTTGCTATTAGCAATTACGCTTTCTTATCAACAAATTATCCACGCATACCCAAGTGGTGGTGGGGCATATGTAGTTGCTACCAAGAACTGGGGAAGTAACGGTGGACTATTTGCTGGTGGATCCTTACTAGTTGATTATATGTTAACCGTTGCTGTTTCAACGACTTCTGGAGTTGAAGCGATTACTTCTGCAATTCCAGCGCTTTATCGTTTTTCAGTGCCGATTGCGATTATTATTGTTCTTCTTATTATGTTCATGAACTTGCGGGGGATGAGCGAGAGTGCCAATTTCCTAACCATTCCGGTTTATTTCTTCGTGATTATGATTTCCATAATGATTATTTGGGGTGCTTATAGCATTATTACTGGTCAGGTTCACTATCAGGCACCAGCCGATTACGGAACCCCAGTTACTGGGATGACTTTTGTACTATTTGTCCGTGCTTTCTCAGCTGGTTCATCTTCACTGACTGGTGTGGAAGCCGTAAGTAATGCTGTTCCAAACTTTAACAAGCCAAAAGAAAAGAATGCTTCAATTACTTTGGCAATTATGAGTGCTATTTTGGCTGCTTTCTTCATTGCCATTATCTTCTATGGCTTCTATTTTGGAATCGTACCAAACAAGCGGACCACTGTTCTTTCACAGATTGGTTTAGCTATCTTTGGCGGTCATGGCCTTGGATTCTATCTTTTACAGCTATCAACTGCAATGATTCTTGCGGTTGCTGCTAATACAGGGTTCTCCGCCTTTCCAATCTTGGCCTTTAATATGGCTAAGGATAAGTACATGCCACATGCCTTTATGGACCGTGGTGACCGCTTAGGCTATTCTAATGGGATTATTTCATTAGCTGTTGGGGCAATCATCTTGATTTTGATCTTCCACGGTCAAACTAACATGTTAATTCCGTTATATGCTGTTGGGGTTTTCGTTCCATTTACCTTATCACAATCAGGGATGATTATTCACTGGTTCCGTGAACGTCAAGGATTATGGCCATTTAAGGCATTCATCAACCTTGTCGGGGCTTTGATTTCTCTTGCCTTGGTTCTTGCACTTTTCTGGCAACATTTTGGTAATGTTTGGCCATACTTAATCATCATGCCATTACTTTTATGCATGTTCCACGCCATTCATCGTCACTATGTCAAAGTTGCTAAGCAATTACGGGTGGCTGAAAAAACAAAGGTTCAGTTACATGATTACGATGGTGCAACAGTAATTGTTCTAGTTGGGAATGTTACCCGAGTAACTCGTGGAGCAATTAATTACGCACGTTCAATCGGTGATTATGTAATTGCAATGCATGTTTCCTTTGATGAAAATCCAGGAAAGGAACATAAGACTGCTAATGAATTTAAGGCTGAGTTCCCGGATGTTCGATTTGTTGATATTCACTCATCTTATCGGTCAATTGCTAAACCAACATTACGGTTTGTTGATGTAATTGCCAAACGGGCAGCTGCACGGAACTATTCAACAACTGTGTTAGTTCCACAATTCATTCCAAAACACCCATGGCAACTGGCTTTGCATAACCAAACCAGTGTCCGGTTGCGGACTGTCCTTAACTCACGGCAAAACATTGTCGTTGCAAGTTATAATTACCACTTGCATGAATAGTTAAAACTTTAGCGATTTTAAATTCTAAAATAATCCAGGCAATGATTGTTTACAGTCAAGCCTGGATTATTTTGTTAGAAACGTGTATGATGATTACATTTCGAGCATACGACTGGGATTAATTTCCCGGGAAATATTTAGATAATAAAAATTTAGAGGGTTAATGTGAATAGGAAAAATATTACATTTGGCTTGTTATTTGCGGTGGGACTCTTTTTGATGAGTAGTTTCACTTTGGATCGGCATGGCTTTCATTCAGATTTAATTGGAATTTTGGGAACTATTTTCCTAATTACAGCTTATCTTGGGTTTAATTGGGCCAAACTAAAAAGTGGTGATCACAAAACTAAAGTGGTCACCACATGGGTTATAAGCTTATTGATACTAATGATTATTTTGAATATTGTACAAGCAGTACTAGGCTAATCTGCTTGATAAGGGATTTCGTGGATTCGCGAAGTCCCTTTTTTAATTGTCAATTGATCGTTAAAACGGTTGATTAGTTTCTTGGTAAAATTGTCAACTTGGTCTTCGTCAACATAAATATTAGTTTGTACTGAAGCACTAAATTGCTCGTCTGCGACTTCAATTTTTTGTTCCTTTAGATAATGTAGGAGGGAATCGTGCTGTGAATAAGAAACCGTAATTTCCAAAATTGCTTGCTGAACCAACTGAACAAGGCCAGCTTTATGGATGGCGTTAGTGGCAGAATTACTGTAAGCACGGATTAATCCACCAGCTCCTAGTTTAATGCCACCAAAGTATCGGGTGACAACAGCGACGACATTATGAATTTTCGCCATTTGTAGTGATTCGAGAATTGGTACTCCAGCAGTTCCACTAGGCTCTCCGTTATCACTTTCTCTTTGGATTTGGTCTTGATCACCAATCATATACGCATAGCAATTATGGGTTGCCTTCTTATTATCGCTACATACTTGATCAATAAAAGCTTGAGCATCCTCTTCTGAAGAGACACGGCCAATTGAACAAATAAAGCGTGACTTTTTGATTACCATTTCATTTTTAGTATTCTGCGCAATAGTGAGAAAAGACGTAGTCATTTTATAAACTCCTTTAATACGAGATTGAACGTTTTCCGTATTTACCTATATGGAGGGGTAATTATGGAAATTTCAGAGTTATACGGTCGACGGGTATTGTTTCCACAAGTAGACGATTTCCCGATTGAGGAAGAAGCTGTTCAAAAGTTACCGACAATAGAAATTAGAACAAATAATATTAGGTGTTTACGTTGTGGAACCATAACCGAAAAGACTCTTGCATGTTTACCAAAAGGACAGTTCTATTGTCCACGATGTACGACATTAGGACGAGTGTCGACTCTGGATAAATTTTACCATGTTCAGGAACCAAATCAATTTACTGTTCCTGATAAGATTTTAACCTGGAATGGTGAATTATCATCTTTACAGGCGAAAGCTTCTCAAACAGTGAATCAGCGAATGGAGCAGCACCAACATCAATTGTTATGGGCGGTAACTGGTGCAGGAAAGACAGAAATGATATTTGCCGGTATTTCGGCAGCTCTAAAACGCGGAGAAAGGGTAGCAATTGCTTCACCACGGGTTGATGTTTGTTTAGAATTATATCCGCGCTTACAAGCAGCGTTTGCAAATTTTCCGATTGCACTTCTTCACGGTAGGGAACCGCAAAAATATGAGTATCGACAACTAACTATTTGCACGACCCATCAATTACTGCGCTTCTACCATGCCTTTGATAATCTGATCGTGGATGAGGTGGATTCTTTCCCTTATGCTGCCAATGATGCTTTAATTTTTGCTACGAAACAGGCAATCAAGCCCAACGGTGGCCTTCTTTTTATGACCGCAACTCCAGGAAAGAAACTAATTCAGCAAATTCGTCAAAAGCAATTAGTAGTTAGCTACTTACCCTTACGTTATCATGGCCATTTACTGCCACAAATAAAACTGTTTTTAGCATTTGGCTGGCGTAAGCAACTTCAACGGCGAAGGTTACCTCCTAAATTAGTTTATGAGTTAAAACAAACATTAGTTAACCATCGGTGCCTTCTCTTTGTTCCTCATATTGCCGATCTTTTGCCAACCTTTCTTTGCTTGAAAAAGGAATTAAAAGATAAGCGATTCACTACAGTCCATGCAGCAGATGTAGAGCGTTTAGAAAAAGTCCAGAAAATGCGAGATGGTGAATATGATTTCCTAATTACAACTTCTATTTTAGAACGTGGGGTAACTTTTCCGGAGATTGATGTTTTTGTCCTTGGAGCAGATGATCAAGTGTTTTCTTCGTCAGCACTAGTTCAAATTGCAGGCCGAGCTGGACGATCTGTAAAACGACCAACTGGTAAGGTAATGTATTGGGTTAATTCATATAGTCGGATGGTGCGTGAAGCCCAACGACAAATCTCATTTATGAATAGTAAAGGATGAAGATTAAGAAATGAATAATACCTGCTTATTATGTAATTGTTTAATCAGAACAAGGATTACAATAACAGAAATCCTTTTTCCTGGAGAGATAAAGCATCCTTCAATATGTTCGAATTGCCAAAGCAAATTTATCAAATATCAGCGAACAGAATGTTGTCGGGGATGTGGTTGTGAGGAAACTAAGGATCTTTGTAATGATTGTAGAATGTGGGAGAAAGAATACGGTTGGATTTTAGAACATCGACCGCTTTTTCACTATAATCAAGCAATGAAAGAATATATTCATGCATATAAGTTTCAAGGACAATATCAATTACGAGTTGTCTTCCAAGATGAGATTAAAGAAGCTATTGCCAAAATCCCTCACGATCTCTTAATCCCGATCCCGGTTACCAATCATACGATGCATACTAGGGGATTCAATCAGGTAACTGCCTTTTTAACTCCTGACTCTTATGATGATCTTCTCTATCACCTCCAAGAAAAGAAGATTGCTCAGTCTAAAAAAGATCGTAGTTCACGAATCAAGACACCACAGCCATTTGCCCTGAGAAACAGTCAAATAGTGAAAAATAGAACGATCTTATTGGTAGATGACATTTATACTACTGGAAGAACTTTATACCATGCAGCAGCACTTTGTTATTCAGCAGGCTGTAAGCGGGTTCAAAGCTTATCCCTAGCACATTAAAAAAATATAAATATTCGCCAGATTTGTTTGTTAAATAGTAGTAATTACACTATAATAAAATTAAGGATATGAGAAGAGTGGTCCTTCTGATACCAGATCAAGCGATTGCTTGAACTGAAAGGAGAAATTACTATGTTAAAGTTCAATATTCGTGGTGAAAACATCGAAGTAACTGACTCAATTCGTGACTATGTTGTAAAGCGGATTAATAAGTTACAAAAGTTCTTCGAAGACAACGTAGAAGCAACTGCCCATGTGAACTTAAAAGTTTATCCTAACCGTACTTACAAGGTTGAAGTTACTATTCCATTGCCATACCTTACATTACGGGCTGAAGAAACTTCTAATGACATGTACGGTAGTGTTGACCTTGTGACTGATAAGCTTGAACGTCAAATTCGGAAGTACAAGACCAAGGTTAACCGTAAGTCACGTGAAAAAGGCTTTAAGAACTTAGAATTTGTCCCAACCGATGATGATGCTGATAGTCAAGATGACTTGAAGATCGTGCGGACAAAGCAAATCTCACTTAAGCCAATGGATCCAGAAGAAGCCGTCCTTCAAATGGACATGTTAGGTCATGACTTCTTCGTATTCCAAGACGCCGAAACCAACGGTACAAGCATTGTTTACCGTCGTAAGGATGGACGTTATGGCTTAATCGAAGCTGAATAAGACTAATAAGTTAATGCAGCAAGAGGCCGAGTTAAATTCTTGGTCTCTTTTTATGTTTAAAATGAATCTGAATCATGTTTGTGCGGATTATTTCAATTATTATGACAACGTGTTAAAATATTAAGGTTAGAAATTAAAATTGGCTTGAGTAGCAGCAAAATCTTGAGTCAAAATTAAAAAATCGTTAATTAGAAAGGACGCTTTTATGGCCAACATTCTAAAAAAGTGGATTGAAAGTGACCGTCGTGAATTACGGCGGATTAATAAGATCGCTAATAAAGTAGAAAAGTACGCAAAACCTATGGCAGCATTGTCAGATGATGAATTAAAAGCCAAGACTGACGAATTCCGGGCTCGCTATAAGAAGGGTGAAGACCTTGACCACATGTTACCAGAAGCGTTTGCCGTAGCACGTGAAGCGGCTAAGCGGGTTTTAGGCCTCTACCCATTCCATGTTCAAATTATGGGTGGTATCGTTCTTCATGAAGGTAATATTGCTGAAATGAAGACTGGTGAAGGGAAGACCTTAACCGCCACAATGCCGGTTTATTTAAACGCAATTAGTGGAAAAGGTGTGCATGTTATCACCGTTAACGAATACCTGTCTAAACGGGATGCCACAGAAATGGGACAGCTTTATAACTGGTTAGGATGCAGTGTTGGTGTTAACAACTCAGAAATGTCACCTGATCAAAAGCGTGAAGCATATAAGGCTGACATCATGTACTCAACTAACAGTGAAATTGGGTTCGATTACCTTCGTGATAACATGGCCGTTTATAAAGAAGACCAAGTTCAACGTGGATTGAACTATGCGTTGGTTGACGAAGTTGATTCGATTTTAATCGATGAAGCGCGGACACCTTTGATTATTTCAGGACCTGGTACTGGTACTTCAAAGCTTTATAAGCAGACTGACCGTTTTGTTAAGACGTTAAAGAATGAGGTTGATTATAAGATTGACCTTGAGTCAAAGACTGTTGCTTTGACTGACGAAGGTATTCAAAAGGCCGAAAAGTACTTTAACCTTAAGAACCTATATGATCCCGAAAATACTGCTTTGACTCACCACTTGGATCAAGCATTGAGAGCTAACTACATTATGCTTCGTGATAAGGACTATGTTGTTTCTGATGGCGAAGTCTTAATTGTTGATTCATTTACTGGACGGGTTATGCAAGGTCGGCGGTTCTCTGATGGTCTTCACCAAGCAATTGAAGCTAAGGAAGGCGTTCAGATTCAAGAAGAAAATAAGACAATGGCCAACATTACTTACCAGAACTTGTTCCGGATGTACAGTAAGTTAGCCGGGATGACTGGTACCGCAAAGACTGAACAAGAAGAATTCCGTGAAATTTACAACATGGAAACAATCACGATTCCAACCAACAAACCAGTTATTCGGAAGGATGAACCAGATCTTCTTTACCCAACCTTGAAGAGCAAGTTTGCTGCAGTTGTTAAGCGGATTAAGAGCTTGCATGAAAAAGGACAACCAATCTTGGTAGGTACTGTTGCCGTTGAAACTTCTGAATACCTTTCCCACCTTCTCGACCAAGAACATATTCCTCACGTTGTTTTGAACGCGAAGAACCACGCTAAGGAAGCCGACATTATTAAGAACGCCGGACAACGTGGTGCGGTTACGATTGCTACCAACATGGCTGGTCGTGGGACTGATATTAAGCTTGGACCTGGTGTTCGTGAACTAGGTGGATTAGCAGTTATCGGTACTGAACGACACGAATCTCGGCGGATTGATAACCAGCTTCGTGGACGTTCTGGACGGCAAGGTGATCCAGGCCTTTCACAATTCTACCTGTCACTTGAAGATGATTTGATGCGGCGGTTCGGTGGTGACCGGATCAAGGCCTTCTTGGAACGGATGAAGGTCGACGATGACGATGCAGTTATCAAGAGCCGTTTCTTAACCCACCAAGTTGAATCAGCACAAAAGCGGGTTGAAGGTAACAACTATGACTCACGGAAGAACGTTCTGCAATACGATGATGTTATGCGTGAACAACGGGAAATTATCTATAAAGAACGGCAAGAAATTATCACTGAAGATAAATCATTAAAGTGGGTATTGATGCCAATCTTCAAGCGGACAATCCAACGTGAAGTTGAACAACATACTCTCGGTGATCGAAATGATTGGGATCTAAAGGGAATTGTTGACTTTGCGGAAGAAGTAATTGTCAAGCCAGATACCATTAGTGTTGCTGACTTAGCTAACAAGTCTCCACAACAAATGGTTGATTTCTTGATGGGCTATGCTAAGCAAATTTACAAAGACAAGCAAAAGCAACTTTATGATCCAGCTCAAATGCTTGAATTTGAAAAGGTTGTTCTTTTACGGGTTGTTGACTCCCACTGGACTGACCACATTGATGTAATGGATCAATTCCGTCAATCAGTTGGTCTCCGGGGTTATGGTCAGTTGAATCCACTTGTTGAGTATCAAACAGCCGGTTACCATATGTTTGAACAAATGATTGCTGATATTGAATATGAAACTACACGGCTTTTCATGAAGTCACAAATTCGGCAAAATGTTACTCGATAAAGTTAAATAATAGCAACTATCAAGGTACGGTAGCAGGTGGCCCCAAGGCGGTACCTGTTACCGTTTTGTTTTAATTTGATATATTGGAGGAACTATTTTGGAACTTAGTGAAGCAAAGAAAAATGTAGAAGCAATGCAACAAGATGTTGCCCGCTTCGGGAGGTCTCTTTGACTTAGATGCTCTAGATGAAAGTATCGCAGAAAATGAACAGAAGATGGCCCAGCCTGATTTCTGGGATGATAATGTTGCCGTACAAAAGGTAATTAATGCCAATAATGAATTAAAGGATAAGCGAGACACCTTCGTAAAGTTACGCGATAATATTGGTAATTTGCAGACATCAATTGAGTTACTCGAAATGGAACCTGATGCGGATCTGCAGAAAGAATTTGAAAAATCATTTAATGACACTAAGAAGGAACTTGAACAGTATCGACTTAACCAGTTACTTGATGGTGAATATGATGCGAAAAACGCAATTCTTGAAATTCACCCAGGAGCCGGGGGAACAGAAGCCCAAGATTGGGGCGCAATGTTACTCCGAATGTATATCCGGTGGGGAGAACAGCACGGCTTTAATGTTGAAACCGCTAGTTATGAAGCTGGTGATGAAGCTGGAATCAAGAGTGTTACCCTTTTGATTAAGGGACATAATGCGTTTGGTTACCTTCGCAGTGAAAAGGGGGTTCATCGTTTAGTCCGGATTTCGCCATTTGATGCTGCCGGAAGACGACACACCTCCTTTGCCTCTGTCGACGTAATACCAGAATTGGATGAGAGTGTCAACATTGATATTGACCCATCTGATTTACGGGTTGATACTTTCCGGTCAAGTGGTGCTGGTGGTCAGCATATTAACAAGACTGAATCTGCAGTTCGGATTACCCACATCCCAACTGGAATCGTTACTTCTTCGCAAGCAGAACGTTCCCAGTTGCAAAACCGGGTAACTGCAATGAACATGCTAAAATCTAAGCTGTACGAATTAGAAGAAGAGAAGAAGGCCAAAAAGCGGGCTGAAATTGAAGGAGAACAACTAGATATCGGTTGGGGATCTCAAATTCGCTCATATGTCTTCCATCCGTATACTTTGGTAAAGGATAATCGTAGTGGTTATGAAACCCATAATGGTCAAGCGGTAATGGATGGTGATTTAGATCCATTTATTAATGCGTACTTACAGTGGAAATTAAGTCAGAAGAATCCTCAGTAAATCTGATTGCAGTTGTTAGTAAAACACAGTAAGATTAAGCTATTAGGAGGGATGAATTATGTCAAAAAAGTTAACCAGGTCATATGATGATCGGTGGCTTGCTGGAGTCCTTAGTGGATTAGCAAATTATTTTCATACTAAGCCGCTTTATTTGCGGATTGCTTACATTTTATTTACCGCAATCACTGGGATTATTCCAGGCGTAATTGTTTACATTGTGTTGTTTGCCATTATGCCCGCTGATCCAGCACATCCCGGAATTGCTGGTCTGTTTAAGACTATTAACAATTTGATGGATACACCTCAACGGACGGATTCTTCAAAGAGTCGTCGCCAACTAACCGATGTTGAGGAAAAAGATATTAAAAAGAATGGACGGTCGTAGATGGAATTTATCAAGCGTGTGATAATAGATACGATTCTTTTTATCGCATTAGCCGGACTCTTTTCGAGGACCGGAATGTTTTATGTCAATAGTGTCGGAGTTGCCTTGCTAGCAAGTGCTATCTTAGCGATCTTAAACGTCTTAGTTAAACCGATCCTGTTGATATTATCGTTACCAATTAACATACTTACCTTAGGCTTGTTTAGTATTGTGATTAACGCGTTGATGTTGCAATTAACTTCATCTTTCGTTGGTTCATTTTACTTCCACTTCTCGTCCTTTGGTTCAGCAATGTTGATTGCAGTTATTATGTCAATCTGTAATGCAATCATTTCAGATCACTTTGACACTAACTAATTGAAGGAGTGAAGAACGTGCCAAACCATGTTACCGTTAAAGAACTTGTTGATAATGTTCGCTTAAAAGTTTTACAAGGTGAAGAGTACCTTCAACGTCCAATTACAACTAGTGATATTTCTCGACCAGCGTTGGAATTCGCGGGATATTTCAAGCACTACCCTGCAATGCGGATCCAATTACTAGGGATTACTGAAACATCATTTGCTAAGGATTTAACTCATGAAAAGCGGGAAAAGTACCTTACAAAGATGTGTGCGCCACAAACGCCATGTTTCGTAATTTCAACTAATTTGCCGATTCCTGAAGAACTACAGGTTGCTGCAAAGAATACCAAAATTCCTATTCTAGGAACCCACTTAACCTCTTCCCAAATTTTAAGTAACATGACTTCTTATCTTTTAGGACGATTAGCACCACGACAATCACTTCATGGTGTCCTGGTTGATATTAATGGGGTCGGAGTTCTGATTACAGGAGACTCTGGTGTTGGTAAGAGTGAAACTGCCCTTGAATTGGTTCGGCGTGGACATCGGTTAGTTGCTGATGACCGGGTTGAAGTTTATGCTCGAGATGAACAAACACTTGTGGGAACTGCACCTGCAATTCTAAAACACCTGATGGAAATTCGGGGAATTGGGATTATTGATGTGTCAACCCTATATGGGACTGGTGCAATCATGCCTAGTGACGTTATTAATTTAATTGTCCACCTTGAAACTTGGACCCCAGACGTTCAATTTGATCGTTTGGGTGATCGGGGCGATACGCAAACGGTTCAAGGAGTAATTATTCCAAAGGTTTCAGTACCAGTTAAGACCGGGCGGAACTTAGCGATTATTATCGAATCAGCAGCAATGAACTATCGTGCAGAAACGATGGGCTATGATGCTACTAAGACCTTCGACGATAACCTTAACCGTTTGATTAAGCAAAATTCCGCTCGCGATACAAAGGAAAAACAAAAGAATGACTAGTTTATCAATCGTTGTAGCAGCGCTTAATCCAATTGCCTTTCAATTAGGGCCAATTCAAGTCCACTGGTATGGTGTTATTATTGCTAGTGGTGTAGTAATTGCGTTGATTTTATCTGTTCGTGAAGGCCAAAGAAGAGGGATCAATGAGGATTACTTTTATGATTACCTCCTGTGGGCATTACCAATCGCAATCATTAGTGCACGATTGTATTATGTGATCTTCCAATGGCTGTACTATTCGCAGCATCCTGAAGAAATTATTGCAATTTGGGATGGTGGAATCGCAATCTATGGTGCAATTATTGGGGGTGTCTTAACCCTGTACTTTTTCTGTCGTTCACGTCAAATTTCAATATGGACAATGATGGATGTGATTGCACCAACGTTGATTATGGCCCAGGGAATTGGTCGCTGGGGTAATTTTATGAATCAAGAAGCTTATGGTGTAATTACTACTAAAATGGCACTCGTTAGTCAGCACATCCCAGCATGGATCATTCAACAAATGTATATTGGAAATCATTACCGTGTTCCAACTTTCTTGTATGAATCGCTATGGGATATCAGTGGCTTTGTTGTTTTGATGCTTCTCCGTCACCGTAAACGCCTTTTTAAGCGTGGTGAAGTATTTTTAAGCTATGTCTTGTGGTATTCTTTTGGACGGTTCTTTATTGAGGGAATGCGGACAGATAGCCTAATGCTTGGCAATGTTATCCGGATTTCTCAGTTACTTTCGTTAGTCTTCTTTATTACTGCCTTAATAGTGATAATTGTTAGACGACGCAAAGGGAATCTTCCATGGTATGTAAATAAATAATTTAAGTTAGTTAAAGGAGAATAATTATGGCTGAACAAATCGCAGTATTAGGAGCAGGTTCATGGGGTAGTACACTAGCAAATATGCTGGTAGAAAATGGTCACGATGTTAAGTTGTGGTCACGGAATCAAGAACAGGTTGACCAATTAAATAACGAACATATTAACCCCCATTACATGAAGAATCTTGTGTACTCTGAAAAATTGCAAGCAACTTCTGACATGGAAGAAGCTGTTAAGGGTGCCAATGTTATTTTGATCGTAATTCCAACAAAGGGAATTCGTCAGGTTGCTAACCAGCTTAATACTATTTTGAAGAAAAATAATCAACGGCCATTAATCGTTCATGCTACTAAGGGCCTTGAACAAAATACCTACAAGCGTCCATCAGAAATGTTGATGGAAGAAATTGACGAAGCTAACCGTCAAGACATCGTGGTATTATCTGGCCCAAGTCATGCGGAAGATGTTGCCATCAAGGACATGACAGCCGTAACAGCAGCTTGTGCTAACTTAAATGATGCCAACCGGATTCAAAAACTCTTTAGTAATAGTTATTTCCGGGTTTACACTAACAATGACGTTATCGGTGCTGAATTTGGTGCCGCCTTAAAGAACATTATTGCGATCGGCGCTGGTGCCTTACAAGGACTTGGATATCATGATAATGCACGGGCAGCATTAATTACCCGTGGACTTGCAGAAATTCGCCGGTTAGGAGTTGCATTTGGTGCTAATCCAATGACTTTTATTGGCTTGTCAGGTGTTGGTGACTTGGTAGTTACTGCGACTAGTAAGAATTCACGTAATTGGCGTGCTGGTTACCAATTAGGTCAAGGAAGAAAGCTTGATGATGTCATTGAACACATGGGAATGGTAATCGAAGGGGTTTACACCACTAAAGCTGCCCATGAGTTAAGCTTGAAGCGGCAAGTTAAGATGCCAATCACGGATGCATTATACCGGGTTCTTTATGAGAACGAAGACATTAAAGATGCAATTTCACAGTTAATGAATCGAGATCTTACTTCAGAAATTGAATAATTATGGTAAAATGCATATTGTAGAGATTGGGAATTTTAAATAATCTCATGGAAAGGGTTTATTATTATGAAACGCGTACGTAAAGCAATTATTCCTGCTGCTGGTTTGGGGACTCGTTTTCTTCCAGCAACTAAGGCACTGGCAAAGGAAATGCTACCAATCGTTGATAAGCCAACGATTCAATTTATCGTTGAAGAAGCTCGCAAGTCTGGCATCGAAGACATTGTTGTCGTTGATGGTAAGAACAAGCGATCCATCGAGGACCACTTTGATTCCAATCCAGAACTTGAAGATAACTTACGGGCAAAGCACAAGAATGAAATGTTGAAGTTAGTTGAAGAAACTACTGACATTAACATTTACTTCATTCGGCAATCACATCCACGCGGTCTTGGGGATGCCGTTTTGACTGCTCGTGACTTCATTGGTGATGAACCATTTGTTGTTATGTTAGGTGATGACTTGAACAACATTAATAATGATGGTGAACCATTAACTAAGCAATTAATCGAAAGTTATGAACAAACAGGAGCTTCTACTCTTGCTGTTATGCGAGTTCCTCATGAAGATACTGCTAAGTATGGTGTTATTAACCCAAGTCGGGAAGTTACACCAGGCCTTTACAACGTTACTAGCTTTGTTGAAAAGCCAGATCCAAAGAAGGCTCCTAGTGACTTGGCAATTATTGGCCGGTATGTCTTCACTCCAGAAATCTTTGATGTTTTAGCAAAGACTAAGCCTGGTAAGGGTGGCGAAATCCAATTAACTGATGCCATTGATAACTTGAACCAAACTCAACGGGTATTTGCTCGTGAATACCTTGGCGACCGGTATGATGTTGGTAACAAGTTTGGTTGGGTTAAGACTAATATTGAATATGGCCTTAAGCACCCACAAGTTAAGGACGAATTACGTCAATACATCAAGGAACTTGGCGTTAAGTTTGCTGCTGAAGATAAGAACAGCAGTAAGTAAAATAAAAAAAGAGACAGTTTTGCTGTCTCTTTTTTTATTGCTAAAATGCTTATTAAAAGTAAGCAGAAAGATAGACAAGCTTCAGGAAAAAAGTTATTATATCTAGTAATTAAAATGTTACTAAGGAGGACGCTTAAATGGCAAATAAGGACCATTATGATGTAGTAGTAATCGGTGCTGGACCCGGCGGAATGACAGCGGCAATGTATGCTTCTCGGGCAAATTTATCTGTACTGATGCTCGATCGTGGAATTTACGGCGGTAATTTAAATAATACTGCAACGATCGAAAATTATACTGGTTTTAAGAGCATTAAAGGACCTGAACTTGCTCAACAGATGTATGATGGCTCAACTCAGTTTGGTGCTGAATATGCATATGGGACGGTAACCGGAATTAAGCTTAATGATGATGGAACAAAGATCGTTTCAACAGATATGGATGAGCAATTTACTACTAAAGCAGTGGTGATTGCTACTGGTTCTGAACAACGGCATTTGGATGTTCCTGGTGAAGAAGAATATAGTGGTCGTGGTGTTTCATACTGTGCTGTCTGTGACGGAGCATTCTTTAAGGACAAGCCACTAATTGTTGTTGGTGGTGGTGATTCTGCTGTTGAAGAAGGAATGTACTTGGCCAACCTCGCTTCACAAGTTACCGTTTTGGTGCGCGGCGATAAGTTACGTGCTCAACCAATGATGCAAGATGAAGCAATGAAAAACGATAAGATGAAATTCATCTTTAACACTAGTGTGACAGAGATTGTTGGAAACGATACTAAGATTACCGGAGTAAAGACCCACAATAACAAGACTGGTGAAGATGGTACGATGGATGCTGACGGGATTTTCATCTATGTTGGTAACGTTCCAATGACAAAGCAATTTAGTTCACTTGGAATCCTCGATGATGCTGGATGGGTAAAGACTGATAATACAATGAAGACCGCTATTCCTGGAATCTTTGCTGTTGGTGATGTTCGAGAAACTCCACTACGGCAAATTGCCACAGCGGTTGGTGACGGCTCAATTGCGGGTCAACAAGTTTACCAATACATTCAATCACTTTAATATTAATGACAAGGGTGCAATTTGAGAAATTCAAATATTGCGCTCTTTTTATTAGCATTAAATAGTTGAATTGAGAGACTAGTTAAAATTGTAGTAAAACTTTAGTAAAATAATTAAGTAAAAGGACACAGGGACTTAATAATGAGTTATACTGGGAACAGATTATGAGAACAAAAGGAGCAATTTTGATGAGCTGGAAAGATACTTACCAAACTTGGAAAGATCGTTCAGATCTTGAACCAAACTTGAAAAAAGAATTAGATGCAATGCATGATGATAAGGAAATCGAAGATGCATTTTACGCACCAATGTCTTTTGGTACTGCTGGAATGCGGGGATTAATGGGTCCCGGTATTAACCGGATGAACGTTTATACTGTTCGTCAAGCTACTGAAGGTTTAGCAACATTAATGGATTCTTTAGGGGATGAAATTAAGAGCCGTGGGGTAGCAATTAGTTATGATTCACGGCACAATTCTCGCCAATTTGCCCATGATTCAGCTCGGGTATTAGGTGCTCATGGTATTAAGGTTTATATTTATGATAATTTACGGCCAACACCAGAATTATCATTTGCTGTTCGTCACCTGCACACCTACGCTGGAATAATGATTACTGCTAGTCATAATCCAAAGGAATACAATGGATACAAGATTTACGGTGAAGATGGTGGACAAATGCCACCTAAGGAATCTGATATGATGACTGGCTATATCCGTAAGATCACCGACATTTTTGACATCAAGCTGGCTGATGAACAAGAAATGTTGGATAACGGGATCGAAACGATTATCGGTGAGGATGTTGATGCTGCTTACTTGGCAAACGCAAAGAGCGTTACAGTTAACGCTGATTTAGCCAAGGAATATGGTAAGGACATGAAGTTCGTCTTCACTCCATTATGTGGTACTGGTCGGATGCTTGGTGAACGGGCATTACGTCAAGCCGGTTTTACCAACTTCACAATTGAACCAACTGAAGCACAACCAAATGGTGACTTCCCTGGTCTGGAACATCCAAATCCAGAATTCCCAGAAGCATTTGTTCGTTCTATTAAATTAGGAAAGAAAATTGATGCTGATGTTTTGATTGCTACTGACCCAGATGCTGATCGTCTTGGTTGTGCAGTTCGTCAACCAAATGGTGAATACCAATTATTAACTGGTAACCAAATTGCTTCAATCATGTTGGCATATATTCTTGAAGCACACAAGCAAGCAGGAACATTACCAAAGAATGCTGCTGCAGTTAAGTCAATTGTTTCCACTAACTTTGCTGCTAAGATTGCAGAAAGTTATGGTGTTGAAATGATTAATGTTCTAACTGGTTTTAAGTGGATTGCTGACCAAATTCACCAATATGAAACTGGTAAAGCAGATCACACCTTTATGTTTGGCTTTGAAGAAAGTTATGGTTACTTAATCAAGCCATTTGTTCGTGATAAGGATGCTATCCAATCATTAACCTTATTGGCAGAAGTTGCTGCATACTACAGAAGTCGGAACATGACTTTGTATGATGGCCTTCAAGAATTGTTCAAGAAGTACGGTTACTTCCGTGAAAAGACCGTAGCCAACATGTACCCAGGTGTTGACGGCCCTGCAAAGATCAAGGGATTGATGAAGAAGTTCCGTGAAGAAGCACCAACTGAATTTGCTGGTCACAAGGTTACAGTTACCGAAGACTTCTCTAAGGGAACTAAGACTACTGCTGATGGTCAAGTTAGTGAACTTGGAATTCCAGAATCAAATGTTCTTCGTTACATTCTTGACGATGAAACATGGATCGCTATTCGGCCATCTGGTACTGAACCAAAGCTGAAGTTCTACATTGGAACTAGCGCACCATCACTTGATGAATCAAACAGCAAACTAGTTGAATTTGAAAAAGCTTTAAAGGCATTTTCTGAAGAATAAAATTATTTAATCTAAAAGGAGCTCTATATCCGAGAAGACCGGATGTAGAGCTCCTTTTTATATACAAGTATTTATTTAGCAACCTGCTTAAGGAAAGAATCCTTTAAGAGATAATGATGACCAGCTGTGAGATCATATTGGACTAGTTTGTAATCGTGGAATAACTTCTTTTGCTTAGCATTAAGCTTAACATGCTTTCCCTTGGTATTGATGAAGTCAGTTCCTCCTTGATGGGCAGAATTATTCTTGGAAGTCCCATTAGTTGGTAATGAAGTTGCGGGAATCTTTTCTGCAACTTCGGTTAACAATGCATAATATGGTGAAACTTTAACATCCATTTGTGCAAGGGCCATTGCGGCGAAGTTATTAGGACCAACAAGCTGATGTTGACCGGTTAAACGATTCTTATTAATTTTCCGTGCCGCGGCGTTGCTATAGATAAAGTAATCAGTTTCGTGAAGGGGAACACCGAATTTACCCATTGGTAAGCCATGGTAGATACCGGGAAGGTGATCGCCATACCAAACGACTGTGGTAGGTTGATCAAGCTGATCAAGTTCTTTAATCCATTGTTGGAGCGCTTGATCAGTGTAGTGCAATCCCTGAATGTAGGTTTCGATTTGGGCTTTTTGATCTGGTGTTTTGAAGCCTTTTCCAGAAACATGATAGTTATTTTTAGCATAATAAGTTGGCTCATATGGCATATGGTTCTGCATTGTAGCAAGCTGAATAAATTTACCATGTGGTTGCCGTTTAAGGTTGAGCGTCACTTCTTTATAAGCAGAGTCATCACTTACCCGAGGACTATTGTGGATCTTCTTAGTGTAAGTAATCTTACTACCACCATCGAAGTGATAGAACTTATTAAAGCCAAACTTCTTATATACAGTTTTTCGACTATACAAATTAGCAGTAAATGGGTGAACCCCAATACTGTAATTGAACAGGTTATTAATCGTAAAAGTCCGTTTTTGATAAGGGACAAGTTGTGAATAAGGAGTTGGTAAAGTAGGAGAGAAATTAGCTATGGATAAGCCAGTTAATGCCTGGTATTCCATATTAGCAGTTCCACCACCATAACCAGAGCTAAGCATTAATCCGCTGGTAGAGTGCTTTTTTAATTGATGAAGGTAAGGAATGGGATTACCACTAACCTTCATCCCGGGAACTCGTGATGGATCCGAATAACTTTCACTGAGAACGAAGACTAAATTTTGATTACCGACACTATTGTGAGTACGATTTTGATTAATTAGTGCACCAACCTTAGTGTAGTGTTTAGCTAATCGATTCATCGTTGCCGCAGAATAATCTTTGGGCTTATTCATGACGTGAACATCGATGTTATTGGCAAACTGCAAAAGAGTACCGTTCATCTTTGCTCCCCGTAGTTGAGAGTAAAAGTATGGAGTGTCATCAATATTTTGTAGTTGCTTATAAACAATTGAATTACTGTGATTAGCAAGAGAAAAACTAAATAGGTAAGCGCAAGAAAGAACGGCGATAATAATTCGTGCTGGAATATTAAAGTGTCGCTGCTTACCATAGTGTCGTTCTAACCACCAACTGAAGGTTAATACGATAATTAAAGCAGCGATTACAGCAACGATAATCCATTTATTAACCATCCCGAGCATTTCACCAGGGGCGGTTAGGGTTGAAAGATCGGTTGGGATAATGGGCTCATTTCTAGCAGAAATTTTAAGAACCGAAGCACATAGCCAACCAAGGTAAAAGATAATTGCAATTCCAGAACTCAACCACCACCGGTTAGTGATTGCCATTAGGATGAGTGTGATTGCAAAGATAATTAGTACGTTTACTGTAATGATTTTTGGTCGTTCAGTTAGCATCCACTGAACCATTGTAAACTTGCCGTCCCACAGGATTGCAAATGAGATTAGCGTGATTACCCATAAAATTAAATAAGTTAAAAGAACAGGCCAATATTTTTTGCAGAAATGTTTAATTCGTTGAAGAAAATCCCAGTAATCTAATTGCCAATCGAATTTATTTCCCAGGAAATTAATTCCGAAAAGAATAAGGTAGAAGGCAATAACAGTTATGATTTCCAAAATACCAATAGTTTGCCAATTAGTTTTTGGCAAGACAAGTGGTGTAAAGATCATTGGTAATCCCAGAAAGTTAAGCATTAAAATTCCTAAAATTAGGTTTAAGTGATCATAAGGCTCTTTTTTAGGTGTTCGTAGATACCATGCTGCGATTAATAAACTAGTGAGTAGTAAAAAAGGTTGGTAAGGATTGATCCCCAGTAGGTAGTGGGTATTTGGTGTGAGATCACTATGCGGACTATAATCCACATAGTTCATATTTAGCCAGGTAATTAGTGATGAGAAAAGGAGGCTGATTACCGTAAAGAAAGCGTAACGCCCGTTTGACCATTTTTTCAGCAATTGATGATCATTTGCTAACCAGTCACCAAGGGCAAATAGGTAGAAGAACCAAATTAAACTCGTTCCTCTATGGAAACCAAAGGCATCGTACCCATTTATTAAATTGATAATAAAAAATGCTAATGAAAAACCAATTAGCCAGTGACGACGAGTAACTGTTGACCAGCGGTGGCAGAGCTTTTGTAATGGTTGGGTAAATAAATAAAGCCCCGTACTAACCAACCAAGTAATGAATACCTGCTGAACAACATACAGTTCCGGAGATGGTTGTGCAGAAGTAGTAACTGGCTGCGTAGTAAATTTGGCCCAGGTGAAAGTGATTGCCCCGACGATCCAAATACCAAGGACAGCCATTTGGCGATTAAATTTTCTATGCTGTTGGTAAGCTCCAATTGCAATTGGAACTAAGAGCACAGTTGTACTGATCAGCGTTTTTAAGATCCACCAAAGAATAAAGGGCAATGTCGCCTCATGAAGGTGGGTCAAAAATTGGCTAGCGGTCCCCAAGAAGCAAAGAATTGCCAGCAAAATGAATATAAGATTTAATTGCTGACCACGATTTTGCTTTAAGCTAGTAAACATTCATATCCAACTTTCTATCTAGATAAATTTTAAACATTACTATTATATGAATAAATAAAATAATGATTCAAGCGAAGTAAGTAATGATTAATATAAAGTTTAATTTCGGTTAGATATTGTATCGTGTTAGGACATTAATTGACTTTCATATCAATAGACGAATGCATGTTCTAATGATAAACTTATAGGAGATAATTATTACTGTATTAAAGGAGAGAGCGGCTAAGTTAATTTTCACTCTCTCCATTTTCGAGTGCTGAGGAGGATTAATTGTGATATATCGCCAACCTCATAAAAATTTCGAATTAGTTTCGGATTACAAACCAACTGGTGATCAACCAGAGGCAATTAAAGAGCTCACTACAGGGATAGAGAAAGGTGAAAAAGCTCAGATCCTATTGGGAGCAACTGGGACAGGGAAGACCTTTACTATTTCAAACGTTATTGCCAAGGTTAACAAACCAACGTTGATCCTATCCCATAACAAAACGTTAGCTGGCCAGTTATATAGTGAAATGAAGAAATTCTTCCCCCACAATGCTGTGGAATATTTCGTTTCTTACTATGATTACTACCAGCCAGAAGCATATGTTCCTTCAAGTGATACTTATATTGAAAAAGATGCTTCAATTAATGACGAAATTGATGAACTTCGCCACTCCGCTACTAGTTCTTTAATGGAACGAGATGACGTAATTGTTGTGGCATCTGTTTCTAGTATCTTTGGACTTGGTGATCCAAGTGAATACCATAATCATGTTGTTTCATTACGGGTTGGCCAAGAAATCGAACGGGATCAATTTCTTAGAGAGTTAGTTAATATCCAGTTTGAACGGAATGATATCGACTTCCAACGGGGACGGTTCCGTGTTCATGGAGATGTAGTTGAAGTCTTCCCAGCTTCACGAGAAGATAAAGCATTACGGATCGAATTCTTTGGGGATGAGATTGATCGTATTCGCGAAGTTGATGCTTTGACAGGAGAAGTAATCGGTGATCGGGAACATGTTTCAATCTTCCCGGCAACTCACTTCTTGACGAGTGAAGAGATTATGGACCGGGCGTTACCACAAATTGAAGCTGATATGAAGAAACAAGTTAAGAAGTTTACTGATGAGGGGAAGCTCCTGGAAGCAGAACGGATTCAGCAGCGAACAACTTATGATATTGAAATGCTTCGTGAAATGGGTTACTGCAACGGCATTGAAAACTATTCAAGGTACATGGATGGTCGAAAACCAGGAGAACCACCATATACATTGCTTGATTTCTTCCCTAAAGACTTTTTATTGGTAGTTGATGAATCTCACCAAACGATGCCTCAAGTTCGGGGAATGTATAATGGTGACCGTGCGCGGAAACAAATGTTGATTGATTACGGTTTCCGGCTTCCTAGTGCGCTTGACAACCGTCCATTGAAATTGGATGAATTTGAAAAGCACATTAATCAAGTTGTCTACATGTCAGCAACACCTGGTCCATATGAAATGGAACAGACTGATCATGTTGTTCAACAAATTATTCGACCAACCGGATTGCTTGATCCAACAATTGAAGTTCGTCCTGTGATGGGGCAGATTGATGATCTTGTTGGTGAAATTAATAAACGAATTGAAAAGCATGAACGGGTATTCGTAACTACCTTAACCAAAAAGATGTCGGAAGACTTAACTGACTACTTGAAAGATCTAGGGTTGAAGGTTAAGTATCTTCATAGTGATATTAAAACTTTGGAGCGGACGCAGATTATCCGTGATCTTAGACTAGGTAAATTTGATGTCCTTGTTGGGATTAACTTGCTTCGGGAAGGACTAGATGTCCCTGAAGTATCATTAGTAGCAATTCTTGATGCAGATAAGGAAGGGTTCTTACGGAATGAGCGTTCTCTGATCCAGACGATTGGACGGGCAGCCCGGAATGCTCATGGGTCAGTAATTATGTATGCTGATACCGTTACTGATTCAATGCAAAAGGCGATTGATGAAACTAAGCGTCGGCGGGAAATTCAAATGGCATATAACAAGAAGCATGGGATTACCCCGAAGACAATTATTAAGCCAATTCAAGAGGCTATTTCCTCAACTACTAAGTCAGAAGACAGTGGTGAAAAGGTCTCTGATACTGAATTTACTAGTAAAGACTTTGCTAAGTTAAATCATGATGATCAGTCAAAGATGATCGAAGAATTAACGGAGCAAATGCGGTCTGCTGCTAAACGGTTAGACTTTGAACAAGCAGCTACATTGCGGGACACCGTGATGGAATTAAAAGCGCAAATGACAGGGAAGAAAACGAAAAAGATGAAGCACAGTACAAAATAAGGGAGTGTGAGTAATCCGTGGCAAACGACAAGATTATTATTCATGGAGCACGTGCACATAATCTAAAGAATATTGATGTTACAATTCCAAAAAATAAACTAGTTGTAATTACCGGTCTATCAGGATCTGGTAAGAGCTCATTAGCTTTCGATACCTTATATGCTGAAGGACAACGGCGCTATGTTGAAAGTCTTTCTGCATATGCTCGTCAGTTCTTGGGGCAGATGGATAAGCCAGATGTTGATTCTATTGATGGCCTTTCACCAGCAATTTCAATTGACCAAAAGACAACTTCTCACAACCCGCGTTCTACTGTGGGGACCGTTACGGAAATTAATGATTTTCTGCGACTCCTTTGGGCACGGGTAGGAACACCAATTTGTCCGAATGATAATATTCCGATTACCAGTCAGTCACCAGATCAAATGGTAGATCGGGTTTTAGAATTGCCTGAAAGGACGCGTTTACAGATTCTTTCTCCAATCGTTCGCGATAAAAAGGGAACGCAGAAAAAGGTCTTTGAGAAGATCAAAAAGGAAGGCTTTGTCCGGGTTCAAGTTGATGGTGAAACTTATGAACTTGATGAAGTTCCTGAATTGGATAAAAACAAAAAGCATAACGTTAATGTGGTAATCGACCGGATTATTATCAAAGACGGTGTTCGTTCACGACTATTTGATTCTTTTGAAGCAGCCCTTCGTCTAAGTAATGGTTATGCAACCGCTGATGTTATTGGCGGAGAACCAATTCCATTTTCCGAAAAGTATGCTTGTCCAATTTGCGGTTTTACTGTTGGTGAACTTGAACCACGGTTATTCTCATTTAACGCGCCAATTGGGGCATGTCCGGAATGTGAAGGATTAGGTTCAAAACTGGAAGTTGACGTTGATTTAGTTGTTCCAGATCGGAATAAGACTCTCCGTGAAGGGGCAATGATTCCATGGAACCCAATTTCATCCCAATATTATCCACAATTATTGGAACAATTCTGCAAGTCCGCTGGAATTGATATGGATACTCCATTCAATAAGTTGCCTAAAAAACAACAAAACCAGGTCTTATATGGCAATGGAGACAAAACTTTCCACTTCCATTACGAAAATGATTTTGGTGGGGTCCGAGATGTTGATGTTCCGTTTGAAGGAGTTATTAATAACATTAAGCGCCGGTATAAAGAAACTAATTCAGACTTTACTCGGGAACAAATGCGCAAGTATATGACCGAGCTACCATGTCCAGCCTGTCATGGTTACCGGTTAAATCAGCGGGCATTGTCTGTTAAAATCTCTGGACAAAATATCGGTCAGGTTTCTGATCTGCCAGTAAGCAAGGCTATTCCATTCTTTGAAAAGGTGGAACTCTCTGAGCAAAAAGAGAAGATTGCTAAGCCAATTCTGAAGGAAATCCTTGATCGATTAACGTTCATGAAAAATGTTGGGGTTGATTACCTGACATTGAGTCGTTCTGCACGGACACTTTCTGGTGGTGAAGCACAACGGATTCGGTTAGCGACCCAAATTGGTTCTAACCTGTCAGGGGTTATGTATGTCCTTGATGAACCTTCAATTGGTTTGCACCAGCGAGATAACGATCGGTTGATTTCATCACTTAAAGCGATGCGCGATCTTGGTAATACCCTAATCGTTGTTGAACACGATGAAGATACAATGAGAGCTGCAGACTACATTGTTGATATTGGGCCTGGAGCCGGTGCTAATGGTGGTCAAGTAATGGCTGCGGGAACGCCAAAGCAAATCATGCGCTCACGAAAGTCATTAACTGGTCAGTATTTATCAGGTAAGAAAATGATCGAAGTGCCAAAAGAACGTCGTGAAGGAAATGGCAAGCATATCATCCTCAAGAGAGCAGCACAAAATAACCTTAAGGACATTACTGTTGATTTTCCATTGGGTAAGTTTATCTGTGTGACTGGCGTTTCTGGTTCAGGTAAATCAACCTTAGTTAATATGATCTTAAAGCGGATCTTGGCACAAAAACTAAATAACAATTCTGCAAAACCCGGAAAGTATAAGTCAATCAGTGGTATTAAAAACATTGAAAAGGTGATTGATATCGATCAGTCACCAATTGGACGGACGCCACGGAGTAACCCAGCTACCTATACTGGTGTTTTTGACGATATCCGGGAACTCTTTGCCCAAACTAACCAAGCAAAGATGCGTGGTTATAATAAAGGCCGATTCAGTTTTAATGTTAAGGGCGGTCGTTGTGAAGCCTGTCATGGTGATGGGATTATTAAGATTGAAATGAACTTCCTTCCAGATGTTTATGTTCCTTGTGAAGTTTGTCATGGGACAAGATATAACTCTGAGACACTTGAAGTTGAATATAAAGGAAAGAATATTTCTCAAGTACTTAATATGACCGTTTCTGAAGCATTAAAGTTCTTCAGTGCGATTCCAAAAATTAAACGGAAATTGCAAACGATTGAGGATGTCGGCTTAGGTTACGTTACTCTTGGTCAACCAGCAACAACGCTTTCTGGTGGTGAAGCACAACGAATGAAACTCGCTGCTGAACTTCACCGTCAATCACACGGAAAGAGTTTTTACATTTTGGATGAACCAACAACGGGATTGCATATGGATGATATTAAGCGCCTCTTAGCGGTTCTTCAACGGTTGGTAGATGCTGGCAATACTGTCTTAGTAATTGAACACGACCTTGACATGGTTAAATCTGCAGATTGGTTGATTGACCTTGGTCCTGAAGGTGGCGATGCAGGAGGTTACGTTGTTGCTACTGGAACGCCAGAGGAAGTTGCTCAGGTAAAAGAAAGCTATACTGGTCAATACCTCAAAAAGATGCTTGAACAAGATAAAGAGTTTGCAGCGAAAAAACGTAAATAGTGTAAATAATAAGAAGATGTTCTCTTGTTGAATTTGACATTAGGATGTCTTCTTTTTCGTTTAAAGTAAATCATAAAAGACACACCCGGGATGTTGTGATACAATGTTTAGGTATAAGTGTAGAGAAGAGGGAAGTTCATGGTGAAAAAGATGCAAGTGGTAATTATCACTGGAATGAGCGGTGCCGGGAAGACGGTTGCTGTTCATAGCCTTGAAGACTTAGGTTATTTTGTCTTTGATAACATGCTGCCAAATTTAGCAGAGAAGTTTGTTGACGTGATGGAAAAGTCTAGCGAATTCGATAAAGTAGCAATGGTGATGGATTCTCGTTCACAGGGATTTTATGACCAGGTTTTGCCGTGCGTTAAGGAGCTTAAAAAGCGTGATGATCTCTCAGTTAGGGTTCTTTTCCTTGATGCGGATGATGTTAAGTTAATTTCCCGGTATAAGGAAACTCGACGGGCTCACCCATTGGCTCCTCATGGTCGATTATTAGATGGGGTAGCGGCTGAACGAAAGCTCCTCAGTAATCTTAAGAGTGAGTCAGACATCAGTATTGATACCACCACGTTAACTCCCCGTAACTTAAAATTGCGTCTCAATAAGATCTTTGGTCATGGTGAAGGCAGTAACTTCTATATTGAAGTAATGTCCTTTGGTTTTAAGTATGGCTTGCCGTTGGATGCAGATATCGTTCTTGATGTTCGTTTCTTACCTAATCCATTCTATATACCAGAATTAAAGCATTTGACAGGAAACGATGCTGCCGTTCAAGAGTACGTAATGAAGAGTCCATTGGTGAAGGAATTCTATGACCATTTGAAGTCCCTTTTAGAAACTGCAATGCCAGGTTATATTCATGAGGGAAAGAGTAGTTTAACTATTGCTATTGGCTGTACTGGCGGTCAACACCGTTCAGTTACCATCGCAAATAGGATTGCTGCTGATCTAAAAGACGATGGCTATCAAGTAAATATTCACCATCGTGACGTTGATAAGGCAAAATAAACACAAAGGAAGGATTACATGTTTCATAAGCCTAAGATTGTAGTGATCGGGGGAGGAACTGGACTACCAGTTGTTCTTCGGGGATTGCGCGATCAGAATGCAGATATTACGGCAGTGGTTACTGTCGCAGATGATGGAGGGTCATCTGGTATTTTGCGGAACTATATTAATGTTGTTCCGCCTGGCGATATTCGGAATGTCTTGGTTGCACTTTCTGAAATGCCAAAACTCCAACAAGAAATTTTCCAATATCGGTTCAAAACTAGTGACCAATTCTTAGCTGGTCATGCGATTGGTAATTTGATTATTTCAGCACTTTCCGAAATGCGCGGTGATATTTTCAGTGCAGTTCAAGAATTGTCAGAAATGATGAAAATCCGTGGACACGTTTTCCCCGTTTCGGATGAGCCATTAACCCTTAATGCTGAATTTACTGACGGTACAACTCTTAGTGGCGAATCAGAGATTACTAAAGCGCATAAGCAAATTAAACGGGTATGGGTTACTCCATCGAATGACGAGGATGGTCATGAAGCTAGACCTGTTCCAGAAGTAATCGATGCAATTATGAATGCCGATCAAATTGTATTAGGCCCAGGAAGTCTATTTACCAGTATTTTGCCGAATTTAATGATTCATGATGTTGCTAAGGCTGTTTGTGAGAGTAAAGCTGAAGTAGTTTATATTTGCAATATTATGACGCAAAAAGGTGAAACTGATCACTTTACCGATGCGGATCATGTTCGAGTTCTAAATCGTCACCTTGGTAAGAACTTTGTAGATACCGTACTGGTTAATATTCAACCAGTTCCGGACAACTATATTGACTTCAAGGAATGGAATGAAATTTCGCAGCCAGTAGGTCACGATTTCAAGGGACTTCGCGAACAAGGATGCCGAGTAATTAGCTCTAATTTTCTTCAGTTAAAGGATAATGGTGCCTTTCATGATCGAGACAAAGTTGTTAATGAATTGATGAATCGACTGCACGAGGTTCACGACTAGGAGGTGTTAGCCTTGTCTTACGCTAGTGAAGTAAAAAAAGAACTCACTGCGATTGAAGTTCACCGCGATAACGCTAAGGCAGAGTTAATGGCCTTAATCCGGATGAATGGTTCACTTGGAATTAGTAATCGCCACTTGGTGCTTAATATTCAGACCGAAAATCCAGCAATTGCTCGTCGGATTTACTCACTTTTAAAGGATTTTTACCATGTTGAAAGCGAAATTGTAGTTCGGCGAAAGATGAAGTTAAAAAAGAACAATCAATATATCGTGCGACTTCGTTATTCCGCACAACGGGTATTGGACGACTTGCAGATCCTTCAGGGGATGCAAATTAAAGAGCAAGTGCCAGTTGAATTGTTAAAGGATGAATGGATGGTTCGTTCTTACCTTCGTGGAGCATTTTTAGCAGGCGGATCTGTTAATAATCCTGAAACTTCACGCTATCATTTAGAGATTTACTCATTGTATGAAGAACATAACGAAATGATTGCTAAAATGATGAATCAGTTTGGATTAAACGCACAAACAACTGCTCGACGGAGTGGCTTTATTGTGTATTTAAAAGAAGCAGAAAAAATTGCTAACTTTATGTCACTAATCGGTGCAACCAATTCAATGCTGCAATTTGAAAATATCCGGATTGTCCGTGATATGCGGAACTCAGTTAACAGGTTAGTTAACTGCGAAAATGCCAATATGAACAAGATTGCCAACGCATCGACCCGTCAGATTGAAAATATCAAGTTAATCGAAGCTAGTGTTGGTCTAGAAAGTCTCCCAGATAAACTTCGCGAAATTGCAGAGACTAGACTCGCTCATCAGGAAGTTAGTTTGAAAGAACTTGGTGAACTAGTTCCCGGTGGCCCAATCTCAAAGTCAGGGGTTAACCACCGTTTGCGTAAATTAAATGCTTATGCTGACGAGTTGCGTGGGAAAGCAGTTGCAAAATAATTTAAAAACAAAAAGGAGAAGGAAATCTTAGCGAATTTCCTTCTCCTTCTCCTTTTACTTTTGAATCAAATTACTTCAAGTTAGAATTATTTTCCATAATTCCATCTAGCAGACCATAATCAACAGCCTCTTGGGCGGTTAAGTAGTGATCCCGTTCAGTATCTTGATTAATCTTTTCGATTGGCTGTCCTGAATTCTTGGCAAGAATCTCGTTAATCATCTTCCGTGTCTTAAGAATTTCAGTAGCAGCAATTTCAATTTCAGTTTGTTGACCTTGAGCACCACCAGATGGTTGGTGAATCAAAACTTGTGAGTGTGGTAAACCAAAACGCTTACCCTTAGTACCAGATGATACTAAGACACTAGCCATTGATGCAGCCATTCCGATAACAATAGTTTGTACATCGGACTTGATGAAGTTCATTGTGTCGTAAATTGCCATACCAGATGTAACAACACCACCTGGAGAGTTAATGTAAAGATAAATGTCCTTAGTTGAGTCTTGCGCATCCAAGAATAGTAATTGCGCAACAATTGAATTAGCCATGTCGTCTTCGATTGGGCCAGATAACATAATGATCCGGTCCTTCAGAAGCCGTGAGTAGATATCATAAGCACGTTCACCACGAGATGACTGCTCAATGACAGTAGGAACTAAATTCATAGTAGATTGGCCTCCTTGTTATTAGCACTTGTTAGCTTGCTTTGCTAACTTATGTGAATACTATACTAGTTTGGTCAAAAAAGGTCAAATGATTTGTCATGAAAAAATAAAAAAGAGGCTGTGGAGTCAGCAGCCTCAATCTTATGGTCAATTTAGTGGCGAACGGATAATCATTATTAATGATAGGGGGAGAGTAAGTAATGAATTCCGTTTTTTGTTAGTTAAGGCCTTTAGCGATTAGGCTAAGTTCAGTAGCTGCAGATTCTTTATCTAATGCAGCCCAGTTAGTGTTGTTGAATTTAACGAATGCTTTGAACATGTCTTTAGTCATAATAAATTACCTCGTTTTCCATTTATTGAGCATCTTTAATAGCTCCTTTGTGATTACGACTATATAGTAACCCCAATTGGTATATTTTGCAGCCCCTTTATTTAATAATATTTAGAAGAATTATTTTAAAATTGGTCTAGTTTAATTTTAGAAATTCTTATATTTTCGTTCAAGGCTGATATAACAATGATCAATCGACTTCAATTCGGTAGAAGGGTTGCTTTTTAAAACCATGCCCGGTATAATTGGAACGTTAATTAATTTACGTTTAATATATAAGGAGGGTTTCTCATGCGTAAAGCACATCCATACGGCGTTCAAGGTCGTCGTCCAATTGCTCCTAAGTATAAGCGGGCATTAAAAGAAAAGAAGATTGAAGCTATTCGTAAGTGGGCTAAGGAAAAGCCAGCTGAAGAAAAGTAATAAAAAATTAAGGAGAATGACAAGAATTTTTGCCATCCTCCTTTTTATTTTTATATTGATTTTCAAAAAGCAAAAAAAGAGACAGGAACAAAATGCCTGCCTCTTTTTTTAGTAATAAAAAATGCGCCCCCCGGGAGTCGAACCCGGATCTCGAGAACCGGAATCTCACGTGCGATCCATTACACTAAGGGCGCGTCAACAAATATTATATTATCTTATTTCAATAAGAAATGCAACAAAAAAATCATCCTTTTTTAAAATGATAACGTTTTCACAAGAAAAAAAGAATTTTTCGAGGTATTTACATGGACAAGTTAGTGAAAGATGAGTATTATAAGTACCGTAAGGTTGTAATTGCTAAAGCATGAGCATGCGTATTGGACTTGTTATACCTTACTTGTAAGGCTATAACAAGTGAATGTGATTGAATTAGCAAAGACACTAATTATGTTTTTCCTAAAGGAGGAAATTGCAGTATGACTGTAAAGATTGGTATTAATGGTTTCGGCCGTATTGGTCGTTTGGCATTCCGTCGTATTCACGAACTC
>JAHLFK010000008.1 GCA_018883805.1 Candidatus Limosilactobacillus merdavium
AGACACCAGCCTTTCACGCTGGTATCGTGGGTTCAAATCCCGCACGGGTCACTTTATTGGGCTATAGCCAAGCGGTAAGGCAACGGTTTTTGGTACCGTCATGCGCTGGTTCGAATCCAGCTAGCCCAATATACAGCAAAGCACCTGCAAATCATTATGGTTTGCAGGTGCTTTTTTGTTTTAAAATTTTGCTTCTAAGGAAATCTAGAAGTGTCCTTTGACGTCCTTGTCAGAGAAGGAATGTGGATCAGGGATAAATGAAATATCCGTATCAACGATTCCAAACTTCTTTCGTAAGGTCCGTTCGATCTTTTCAGAAAGCTGGTAACTTTCCAAAATTGTCATCTTACCATCAACGATCACAGTAGCGTCAAGAGAAACAACATTACCATTGTAGTGAGCTTTCAACTCAGCAACTTGATGAACTTTTTTAACTTTGCGGATTGCTTCACGGTATTCTTTTTCAGCTTTTGGGTCGAAATAATCAACCAAATTCAAACTAGTTTGGAAGAAGATCTTTAACCCAGAATAGAGGATAAAGAAACCAACGATAATACTTGTAACACCATCAAGCCAGGCAATATCGAAAACTAACGCACCAGCGATAGCGACCATTGTACCGATACTTGTAAAGGCATCCGCTAGACTATCTTGTGCAGAAGCAAGTAACGCGGCGTTCTGCAGTTTTTGACCTGCACGACGGTTCATAAACCATACTACCAGCATAATCACTGAAGCAATTCCTGCACCAATTAAGGCAACTGGTTGCGGAACTACTCGATTAGCTGGGTTTAACAATGCCTTAATCCCGTCAATGACAACATCAAAGGCAATCACCAGCATAATTACCGCAGTTACTAGTGAAAAGACGGTTTCGTACCGCCAACGAATAAACTGAATTCGTTGGTCGCCACCAAGAATATTTTCATTCTCATCAGGCATTTCAACCCCAGCAATATCGTCATCATCGATATCTTGAGCAATGTGTAATCCCATCATTAATAGAAATGTAGAAATGATTCCTGAGAGGTTATTGAAGGCATCGGCACGCAGCGTTTGCGATTTACTAAGCTCGGCTAACCAATATTCAATTACTGAAATCGAAACATAAGCGATTAGATTATAAATAAGGTGCCTTTGAGATGCACGAATCTTAGCCAATTCATTAGCTTGATTATGTTCCCAAAGGTTCATTTCACGGACAATATGCTTTTTTAGCTTACTCAATCTATGATACTCCCCCAAAATGCGATTAACCTCTATAATAACGCTTATTCTATTATATGGTTAGCTAAATTGTGTTTATTTAATTGCCTTTGCTAAACGATCTAGGCCGTCCTTAACTTGAGCAAGAGGGTAAGCAAAGTTAATCCGGATAAATTCACTACCATTACCATGATAGTAAGTCCCGGGATTAATAATTAAGCCGGTTTCTTTACGGATCTTTTGAGCTAATGCAGCACTATCATCTGTTACTTCACTAACATCAATCCAGGCGAGATAAGTAGCAGTACCTGGAACCACATGAAGTTGAGGTAGATTATTATTAATGAAGTTTTCAATGTATTCTTGATTATTTAAGAGGTACTTCTTTAATTGATGTAACCAGTCAGCACCCTTTGTGTAAGCAGCAATGGTGCCAGGGATTGCGAGAAGATTTGGCTCAGCAACTTCATACTTATTAATTGCTCGAGTGAAACGTTCGCGAAGGATTGGGTTAGCAACAATTCCAGTTGCAGCATGCAGGGCAGCAACATTGAAAGTCTTACTTGTAGAAACTAAGGTAACCACATTTTGACGACAATCTTCAGGCAGAGAGAAAGTTGGGGTATAGTCGTGACCCTTCAGTACCAGATCCCCATGTATTTCATCACTGATTACGATGATGCCGTGCTTTTGCGCTAACTTGATAATTTTAATTAGTTCATCCCTCGTCCAAACATAGCCAGTTGGGTTATGAGGGTTACAAAGGATCATCAAAGTGGTTAGGGGATCACTCATCTTTTCCTCAAGATCATCCCAATCAATTGAGTAGGTGTAAGTATTCCGATCGTACTTCAATTGACTAGCAAGAGCATGCCGACCGCTATTGAGAATTGAATTGTAGAAAGTATTGTAAACTGGTTCCATTAAAAGAACGTTGTCACCTTCATGACTGAGGTGGTTAACACTTGCGGTAATTGAAGGGATAACACCAGTTGAAAAACGCATCCAAGAAGTCTGAGCTTCAGCGTTGTGTTCTGTCTTGTACCAGTGAGCAACAGCGTCAAAGTATTCTTGACTAGGGTATTCATAGCCGAATGCACCGGCATCAATCTTGTCCTTCATCGCTTGCATAATTTCAGGGGCTGTCTTGAAGTCCATATCAGCAGTCGTCATTGGCAATTCGTTTGGCTTAACGTCCCATTTTTCTGAATTAGTGTGGCGACGATCGAGAATTGTATCAAAATCATATTTCATATTTATCACCTTTTTTATTATGACTAGATATAAGTTATCCATCTCCGATTGTACATCATTTGAGTACTATTCACTTAAACCAGCACTTCTTAAAAAGTATAGTTAAAGTGAATAGAAAGCAATTAGGGTAAAGTATTTCTCCTTTTAATTAGTTAGTGATATCTTAGAATTATAGTTAAGTTAATTAATGAGTAAATTTAAAAATATCGAAAAATCAAAAAAGAGGAATAATTAATATGCAAGAAATTAAAAATGGCTATTATGATGGCGAACGGCCGCTTTACGGGATTCACGACGCTAATCTTGTTAATACCACTTTTGGTAAGGGTGAGTCACCATTAAAGGAAACGGCTAATTTGAATCTTGATGGTGTGCTTTTTACTTGGAAGTACCCTCTTTGGTATTCTGATCATATTAAGGTGACAGACACTATTTTTGAAGAGATGTCACGTTCGGGAATTTGGTATACCAATGATATCGAAATTACCAATAGTACAATCCAGGCACCAAAGGAATTTCGGCGCTGTGATGGAATTACGTTAAACAACGTTCATTTCTCTGACGCTGAAGAAACAATGTGGAACTGTAAAAACATCAAGATGAAAGATGTTTATGCCAACGGTGATTACTTAGGGATGAACAGCGAGAATATCTACGTTGATCACCTTGATCTAGTAGGTAACTATGTATTTGACGGTGCGAAGAACGTTGAGGTTCACAACTCACGGTTAGTTTCTAAGGATGCTTTTTGGAATTGTGAGAACGTTACTATTTATGATTCTAAAATTAGTGGTGAATACCTTGCCTGGAATACTAAGAACATCACCTTTGTTAACTGCGTAATCGAAAGTGATCAGGGATTGTGTTACGTAGATCACCTAACAATGAAGAATTGTCAGACATTGCGGACTGACTTGGCATTTGAATTGTGTAGCAATATTGATGCCGAAATTAAGGGTTCAATTATGAGTATTAAGAACCCAATTAGTGGTCAAATCGTTGTTGATCACGTTGATGAAATTATCATGGATGATCCGAAGATTGATCAAAGCAAAATCAAGATTATCCAAAATGATCAAAAGTAAAAAATATAGAAAAGCTGGGAATCAACCTCTTCGAAAGATTAGGTCAATTTCCAGCTTTTTCCTTTAACTTTCTTGCAACCGAACAAGCTTGGCGTAGTAGCCGTTTTGTTGCATTAGTTCGTTATGCTTACCTCGTTCGATGATCTGACCGTCACGGAGGACAAGGATTTTGTCTGCATCACTGATGGTCGAGAGACGGTGGGCAATCGCAATTGTAGTTTGTTGTTTACTCATTTTGTTAATACTCTGAGTAATCATTTCTTCGGTTTGTGAATCGATATTAGCGGTTGCTTCGTCGAGAATGAGGACTTGGGGATGTCGAGCCATGATTCGGGCGAAAGCAATTAGTTGGCGTTGACCTATTGAGAGGTTACTGCCACCTTCGCTAAGAAGTGTTTGGTATTTTTGTGGTAACTGTTGGATGAATGAGTCAGCATTTACTAACTTTGCTGCTTGGCGAATAGTTTCTGGTTTAACAGAATTATTGAACATGCCGATGTTATGAGCAACAGTTCCATAAAAGATGATTGGATCTTGGACAACGAGGCCAAAATGGTGGCGGATTTCTGATAATGGATACTGCCGAATATCAACGCCATCGATTAGAATTTCACCTTTTTGGAACTCATAAAAACGCATTAACAGATTAATGATTGAACTCTTACCGCTACCGGTATGACCAACCAGTGCAACAGTTTCTCCTGGCTCAACCGTAAAAGAAATATCCTTTAGCACTGGCTTTTTAGGATCATAGCCGAAAGTCACATGGCGAAACTCAATTTTACCCTTAGTAATGTGAATAGGCTGGTTGAATTGGTGTGGTTGGGTTGATTTCCGGCTTAGGAGTTTGAAAATTCGGTCACCAGCAACAATCCCTTCCTGGAAGGTGGCGAGATTCTCCATCACGCTAGTCAAAGGATTGAAGAAGTTTTGCTGGTAGGCGATGAATGCATAAACAACACCAGCAGCGATCATTGTTTGCTGACTAGACCAGCCAAAGTAAGCTAACGTTGCAGTTTCAGCCAAAATAAACATCAAACTGACAATTGGATACAAAAGGAATGAATCAAAATTGATCAAGCGATTTCGATAATTAAAGTATTGGGTGTTTTCACGATCAAATTCTTTAGTTAAGCGGTGTTCTTGACCAAATTGTTGGATAACTTCAATCCCACTCAAGCTTTCATTTAATGTCGAATTCAACTGACTTAATTTTGCACGAACGCGTTGGTAAACGGGGACGCTAAGTTTTTGATACCAATTAACCAGGAAGATGATAACAACCAAGAGGGCTAGTGTAACCCAAGCTAAAACCTGACTAACCATCATCATTGCAACAAAAGCAGATATTAAGCCAGTGACGGCAACAATGAGGTTAAGAATCAGGTTCCAGAAGTTATACAGTGTTTTAGTATCATTTGTTACACGTGAAACAACTTCACCAACTGGTACCTGATCGAAAAATTTCATCCCCAAAAAGTAAATATGGTGAGCTAATTTGTCCCGTAAGCTTTCCAGCGTTTTTTCAGAACCAATGGCGAAACTATATGCTTGTACGAACTGTAAAATTGCCCGAATAATAGTCATTCCAAAGTAGAGACAAGAAAAGAGGACAATCCATTTTACAAGTACTGGGCCATGCCGTAAGTAGTGATCAATGTAGAACTGGATCATTCGTGGAAGAAGAAGGTTAACAATACTAAGGATGATTGCCATAACTGTGGCTAAAGTGAACGGCCACCAGAAGGGCTTGGCTGCCTTGAATAACCGCTTAAGAATTTGAAATTGTTGGCGGTGCGATAGTGTTTTATTATTCATTTAAATCCGCCTCCAATTTCTGACGGTGTTCTTGCTTTGCTAGGGTATCACGGTACCAGCCGGACTGTTGACTCAACTGGTCGGGATGTCCCTGAGCGGTAATCTGACCGTTCTCCATTACAACAATCCAGTCCATATTTTGAATAGTACTCAAGCGGCTAGATGACATTACTAGTGATTGTCCAGGTGTTTGCTCTAACTCGTGTTCAATCTTTGTTGCCGTTTCTGCATCGACTGCAGAAAGGGGATCGTCAAGGACTAAGAGCTTGGCATCTTTAAGTAAAGCTCGGCCAAGTGCTAACCGTTGTTGTTGACCTCCGGAAAGGGTGGTTCCTTTTTGACCAACCTGTGTGTCATACTGTGATGGCATTGCGGCGATTTCATCTGCCATTGCGGCTGCTTTGGCAGAACTAATGACTTCTTCAGAGGATGCATTTTGTTTCCCAAAACGAAGATTATCCGCAATTGTAGTAGAGAATAAGAAATTATCTTGTGGCACATACCCGATTTGCTTTCGATAATCTTCGAGAGGAAATTCGCGAATATCTTGGCCAGCCATTGTGATCTTTCCCTGATAATGATCAAAATCCCGGACAAGAAGGCGTAGCAGGGTCGATTTTCCGCTACCGGTAGGGCCAATAATGCCAACTTTTCTTCCAGCAGGAATTGAAAAACGAACATCTTGAATAACTGGCTTATTGCCATCGGGATATTGGAAAGAAGAAATATTTACTTCGATTGGACCGAATGCAGTCGAATTCTTTTTAGCCGCAATCCAGGCTGGCTTTTCATCCAGTAAGCCGCTAATTCGATCGTAACTGGCACGTCCGCGTTCCAAAGTGTTAAAGAGCGTTCCAATCGCAAACAATGGCCAAACTAATTCACCAAGATAAGTAATTAGCGTAACTAGTTGCCCCACAGTAAGTTCCTTCTGGCCAACCATCCAGCCACCAACTGCAATCGCGATGACATAGGCTAATCCCATAATTAATGTTGTAGCGGGATTAAACAGTGAATCCCAGAAATAAGCACGCTGGTTTGTTTTCAATGCTTTTTGAATATATTGGTGGAAGTCTTTTAAATCAGATTCTTCTTCGCCAAGTGATTGGATGACCTTGATTCCACTGATACTCTCTTGAACCTTGTTATTAAGTTGCCCAAATGCCTGCTGGGCTTTCCCATAAGCTGCGTGGATTTTATTTCCTAAGTTATGGGAAAGAAGAATTAAAAGAGGCAGAGGTAGGAGAGTTAAGATAGTCAACCGCCAGCTGACAAAGACGCCCATCGCAATAATCATTGAGACACCAGTGATAATTGAATCTGCAAGCGTCAAAATTCCATAACTAGCGACTTCCCGAACTGCTTCAACATCATTAGTCGCGTGGGCCATTAAATCACCGATCCGCCATCGTTGATAGAAGGATGGATCCATAATCATAAAATGATGAAAAAGCTGGCTGCGGAGTTGGCGTTCCAGAACGTAGGAACTTCCGTAAATTAGTTTTTGCCAAACAAACCGAAGTAGGTACTGAATCGCTGCAGCACCCAGCATAATGCCGACTTGGATTCCTAACCAAATTGCAGTTACCCGGTGTGCACTAATTGCGTCGACGACATTACCGATAATTCGTGCCGGGATGATATTACAGATCGCGATTAAGACTAAGGCAATGACGCCACCTAAATATTGCCGCCATTGCTGTCGAAAAAACCACTTTAATTGTTTTAAGATTGTCATTTTTACACCACCATATTCTCTTTGTTAATTTTAACTGTCGCAAGAAGATGTGTGAAATAGTTTGTTCTAATATATAATTATTTAGAATTTGAATGATTAAAGTAGTATGATAATTATGAGGAGATTTTAATTTTATTGAACAGAAGGGAGTCTTCCAGATGTCACGAAAAGTTGCAGTTATTGGAATGGGCCACGTTGGTTCAACAGTTGCGCACTACATCGTTGCTAATGGTTTTGCAGATGATTTGGTATTAATTGATTCGAATGAAGATAAGGTTAATGCTGATGCTCTTGATTTAGAAGATGCGATGCCTAACTTACCTTATCACACTAATATTATTGTTAATGACTATTCAGCATTGAAGGATACTGAAGTAATTGTTTCTGCTATCGGAAATATCAAACTTCAGGATCAACCAAAAGCAGACCGATTTGTAGAATTACCATTTACTCGCGATGCTGTTAAAGATGTTGCACCAAAGATTAAGGAAAGTGGCTTTTCTGGAAAGCTGGTTGTTATTTCCAACCCAGTCGATGTCATTACTTCCCTTTACCAAGAAATTACTGGTTTGCCGAAGAACCAAGTAATCGGAACCGGGACATTACTTGATTCTGCACGAATGAAGCGGGTAGTGGCTGATAAGTTTAACGTTGATCCACGTTCTGTTAGTGGTTATAACCTTGGTGAACACGGTAATTCTCAATTTACTGCTTGGTCAACAGTAAAGGTTCTCGATCGACCAATTACTAAGTTGGCCGAAGAACGGAACATTGACTTGCCAGAATTGGATAAAGAATCAAAACTCGGTGGTTGGTACGTCTTCAAGGGTAAGAAGTACACTAGCTATGGTGTTGCTACGGCAGCAGTTCGCCTTGTTAACGTTATTTTGAGCGACTCACGGACAGAACTTCCTGTTTCTAACTTCCGTAAAGAATATGGCGTTTACCTTTCTTACCCAGCAATTGTTGGTCGTCAAGGAATCATTGAACAGAGCCAACTTGATTTGACTCAGGAAGAATTAGACAAACTACAAAACTCCGCTAACTTCATTAAGCAAAAGTATAACGAAAGCTTATAAGAGCTAACTATTGATAAAAGGCTACCTGGCGATGTTATTTCGACATTGCTAAGTAGCTTTTTTTAGATTGTAAAGGGGTTAGTAAAACACCTATAATTAAGACAACTAAAGGTGGAAGAAGTGAAGTAAAGTGGCAAATCGCGTAATTATTTTAGGAAGCATTAATGTTGATTCGATCTATCAAGTTGAACGTTTCCCACAACCAGGAGAAACAATTGCGGTGAAGCAAAAAAGCTATGCACCTGGTGGCAAGGGAGCCAATCAAGCTGTAGCAGCGGCCCGTTCTGGAGCAGAAGTATCATTTGTCGGCGCAGTTGGTGCAGATAACGATGGCCAAGAAATGGTGAAAACATTAGGCGAGAATAATGTTGATACAGGCAGAATCGCTGTTGATCCGGATAATGGGACTGGGAGTGCAGTCATTACGTTAGATGAAAATGGGCAAAACGATATTATGGTTTACGGCGGTGCTAACCAGGCAATGACTGAAAAACAACTTGCAGGACTAGAACAAGTATTAGCTAAGACTGATTTTTTGGTTGCCCAATTAGAAACACCACAAGCAGTTACTTTAGCGGCATTCAAAATGGCCAAGCAACAGCACGTTACAACGATCCTGAATCCAGCACCAGCCGCGGAATTGCTTCCTGAACTAATGAGCTATACAGATATTATTGTGCCGAACGAAACCGAAAGTGCATTATTAACGGGCATTGCAGTTAAAGGTGAACAATCAATGCTAGAAAATGCAGCATTCTTTAAGCAACAAGGGATTAAGCATACGATTATTACCCTTGGTGAGCAGGGTGTCTTCTATGCAGAGGAAGATGATCATGGTCTAGTCCCAGCATTCAAGGTTAAGGCGATTGATACAACAGCTGCAGGAGATACTTTTATTGGTGCTTTAAGTTCACAATTAAAGCCAGACTTAAGCAATCTTGAATCAGCATTAACTTATGCCCAACGTGCTTCAAGTTTAACAGTGCAGGGGATGGGAGCTATGCCATCAATCCCATTAGCTGCAGAGGTTGAAGAGGCATTACAGAATTAATTACAAAAATAAGGATCTTCCGGTAGAGATTGAACCGGAAGATCCTTTTATTTCTATTTGATGTTTTTCCCTAATTGATAGGCTTCTTCGGCATGTTGAGCTAATTTCTTAGCATTCCATGAGTCAGCAGCGAGGACACTGCCGCTTTGGGTCCAGCGCATATAATCAAAGAGCTGCTTGAAGTAAAGGTTCATTGAAGCAAAAGCGTCTTCTTGACCATAGCCAGATACAAGGGTAATTACCTTCTTTCCTCCATGCAATTCATGATTATAACTGTAGAATCGATCGATGACGGCTTTGAGAGCTGCGTTGATTCCGTAGTAATAGAGGGAACTAACAAGGACGACAATATCCGCATCAAGGAGATGAGGAATTACTTCATTTTTGATGATATCATCTGGCTCAATTTCAACTTCTGCGCCAGGATGGTTGTCTTGAAGTTGAATTAATGAAAACTCATTTGCCCGTCTACCGGCATCAAAACGGTAAACTTGATTACCTGATTCTTGAGCTCCTTTAACAAAAGCATCAGCTAATTTCTCTGAAGTTCCAGGATGATGAGGACTACCAGTTAAAACAACGATCTTCTTCATAAAATCGCTCCCTTTCTAAGATACTTTCATTGTAATTTGGATCACAACAAAAGTGAAAGAGTTAGATTGAATAGTGATCGATGCTTAATTTTGATAGTTAGATTTGAGGAATTCTTTCATCCCCTGAGGAGCATGACCAGTAATATGTTGGAAATCATCGGTGACGCCATCCATTAAGCCCATTGCTGCGGCATGGTACATTGAAGCCAATTCATCACCGTCACCCTCTGAACGGTAAATATCAGCGAATTCTTCAATTGTTACCGGCTTGTAACCAATGTGATTACCAGTAACTTCGGTCATAATATGGCTAAGTTCGACCATATTATAATTTTGCTTCATCGTTAATAGGTAATTTTGACCATGATCATGAAGGTATGGCTTAACCGCAACATTAGCGATCGCTTCGGCACTATCTTGACGACTAATAAAGCTCATTGCTTGGTCGCCGATTGGGTAGATAACGTTCTGACGTTCAATTAATTCCGGAAGATAAGGAACTAATGGGTCAGCGTATAGAGCGTTTTTAATTACCGCATATTGGAGACCTGAACTTGCCAACCGGGCTGGAAGATATGCATAGTAGCCAGCCATTTGGAATGGGTTGTTTGGTTGGTCAGCAATAAAACTTACATCAATAATTGTAGAAACACCGGCATCTTTAACGGCAGTTAGAGTGTTTTCAAATTCATTAATTCGTTGTTGAACCTTATAGGTCAGGCTAGGGATGTAGATTAAAACATCAACACCGACAAAAGCCTTAGCCATTGTTGCAGTATCTTCATAATCAATTGCTGCAATTTCATAGCCGGCTTCCTTCAACTTTGCGGCTTTGGCAGGAGTGTGAACACCAAGTCGAATATTTTCGATCGGGGTTAACTTACTTAATTCTTTAACAACGTAGCTACCAAGGTGACCTGTTGCACCAGTAATTAAATATTTCATTTTCAACATCCTTTCTTTAGCTTTATTGTAACTTCACTAGTTACAAATAGTCAACCTAAAATTTAAATTCAAAAAAGACATTTACAAGGCTTTCGTCATGCAAATGTCTTAGTTATTTATACTGGATGTTTTCAAAAACAAGGGAGATTAACGTTGAAAACAAATTTAGTTAGCACCGTGAGTGAAGTCAACAACCATCCGACCAATGATCTTGCCGGCTTTCATTTCGTCAACAATGTCATTGATTTCACTTAATTTTCGGGTGTGAACGATTGGGTCGATTCCGCCATCAGCAGTTAATTGGAAGGCCTCGGCGAGATCTTGACGAGTACCAACAAGTGAACCGATAATCTCAATCCCATCAAGGACAATCTTTGAAATTGGAACATCGATATTACCCTTAGGAAGTGAAACAGCAACAACCTTACCGCCGGCCTTAACAGAAGCAAGGGCTTGATCGTAGCAAATTGGAGCAGTAGCAGTAACGACTGCAGCTTGGGCACCGCCAATTTTATCTTGGATTTCCTTTGCTGGGTCGACCTTTGAAGAGTTGATTACGAAGTCAGCACCTTCATCCTTTGCTGATTGAAGCTTTTCATCACTAATATCAACAGCGATTACGTGAGCCTTAAAGACATTCTTGGCCCATTGAACACCAAGGTTTCCAAGACCACCAGCACCATAAATAACAATCCATTGTCCTGGACGAATTTCACTAGTCTTGATTGCCTTGTAAGTAGTAACACCAGCACAAGTTACAGAAGTTGCCTTGACTGGATCCAAGTTTTCAGGAACTTTAACGGCATAGTTAGCTTCAACAATGCAATATTCAGCCATCGCACCATCAACGGTGTATCCGGCATTCTTAACTTCACGACAAAGTGATTCATTACCACTGACACAGTATTCACAGTGGCCACAGCCAGAGAAGAACCAAGCAACTGATACTCGATCGCCAACTTTAAGGCTAGTAACTCCTGGAGCGATCTTAACTACTCGACCAACACCTTCGTGACCTGTAATCCGGCCAGGTACTTTACCAAAATCACCGGAAGCAACGTGCAAGTCGGTGTGACAAAGACCACAGTATTCCATCTTAACTAAAGCTTCGCCAGCTTTAAGATCCCGTAAATCAACATCTTTAACATCAAAGTAGCCATCACAGGCGTCACGTACTACAGCAGCTTTCATAATTGACATCTCCTATATTCTAATCAATAGACATTTTCTTTAGGAGTTTCAAATATATTTGATTTCCTGAACACTTTTACTATAGTCTTTGGTCTGTACCTTTGCAAGCGGTTTCGCAAAATACAAACGTTTGCACAATAAATTTTTTTATTTTTAGTAAAAAATAAAGGTGATGACAGGAATTGAGTTAAAAATCTAAAGTTTACCTGGATGACCGTAAGCGTATCCTTGACGTAAGCTAATTTTTAGCTGATCGGCAAGGGAAACTTGTTCTGGTTTCTCGATTTTACCAACGATTGGAATAACATGATACCGCGCAAGGTAGTTTTTCCACTGTGCAAGGGTAATGTCGATCCAATGATTTTTGGACTTCTTAAATGAACGAACATTGAATTTAAGATAGTCAACGTAGGGGAGAAATTTTTTCAGAACTTGGTAAGTTTTTTTCGTAGAATCTACGTTTTCGATCGTTATTTTAATATGGGAGTGGTCGATTTCTTTTAATAGTGATATTGTCTTTTTCCGCCGAATTAGGCTGGATTTACAGATGTCTTGAGCATCAAGTTCGACAGATAATTGTTGACGGTTAATTATTCCACGGACCCATTTAAAGAAGTAATTTGCGCGGAAATCAGTAATCTGACTAACTGTCATGTTAAGTGCTAAAACTTGAATCGAATCAGTGATTTGTGGTTCGATCTCGCGGATTGAGTAAACGATCTTACTAAGAGGGAAGTTAGCAACATTTTTTGGTAATTGCCATTTATTTTCTTGTTGGTTAAATTCACGAAGTAATAATTCGTAGCCTTGAATTATACCTTGTTGATTGTAGATTGGTTGCCCTAAGTACGTATACTTACTAGAAAAGCCTTGCTCCTCATCAATTCCTTTTTTATTCCGATAGCGGAAGTGGGCCTCGATACAAAGAAAAATACAAATTAGAGTAAAAATGACAAAAACCCACCAGAGAAAAGTTTTGAGATCATTCATTGCTGTGAGCCTTCCTTTCAGGACTAACCCATTTACCGCTCCCGTATCCCATAACAGTTTTGACTGCTTTAAGGAAAGTAGTGATGATGGTTAATGGGTTGACGATCCACGTAAATAGAAGGTAGATCGGTGAAAACATTAGGTAACGGAGCTTAGAACCATTGAAGTCAAGAATCAGTGCTGCCAGAACTTGGAAGAGTCCAGCGATCAACTGAAAAGTGATAAAAATCATACTCATGACGATTCCATGCCAAACTCGTTCATAATTTCCTGTTGCGGCAAAATAAGTCATCAATAAAACAAAGATGATACTTGTTATCCAGAAGAAGAACGACCAGATAATTGAAAGTGTGGTATCGGCTAGCATCGGAAAGATAAAACGATGTTGCCAAGGATGACGAAGAACCTTAGTAAAGTTAGTTAGCCATACTTCAGTTCCGCCCTGAGCCCAACGTTTACGTTGCTTATAAAGATCACGGAACGATTCTGGGACGTTCATGTGAAACACAATGTCTGGCGCAAATTTGGGCGTAACATTCATGAAAGTATGATCCCAGGCTATACTAATGTCTTCAGTTGCACGATCTTGACGGAATCCACCAACATCAATCAAAAATTCTCGCCGATACATAGTATTTGCACCACTATAAGCATACATAGTGTTATTAATGGCAGTTTGACTTCGCTTGATAATACCAACAATACTGGAAAACTCTACAGTTTGAGATTTTCCCCATAAAGTTGAACGGTTATAGACATCCATATTGGCTGTAATCGCTGCATAGTTGATTCCCCGGGGATTAGTAAAGTACCGCATATACTTTGTTAAAGCATCCCGCTCAGGAATTGTATCAGCGTCATTACTAAGAATATATTCACCCTTAGCAAAGAAAATCCCAATATTAAATGCATGAGCTTTACCCTGATTTTCTTCAATCCAAATTACCCGTAAGCGAGGATATTGTTCCTGCATTTCTTTAAGGATTTCAGGAGTACGATCTGTACTACCGTCATCCATTACCAGGATTTCATAGTTGTGGTAGTTCAGCTCATTCAAAAGGTATTCAAGGGTATCTCGAATAACAATCTCTTCGTTATGAGCTGGAATCATGATTGTAATGAATGGTTCCTTCTTTAGTTTTGTATTAGGAGCAAGTTCCTCATTATGACGGAAAACCATATATGATAATGCGCCGAAAAACCAAAACATTGCCCCAAGAATTGGATAGAGACACAGGATTAAATTGATTATTAATAAGAATGTCATCCACGGTGAAGAAGTTTGAAAAGCTTCATTCATGATATTAGAGACCATTAGTGTAGTCCCTCCGTTTCTTCGCTGTTGATAATCTTCTTTAATTGATTTTTGGAAAGGTTTTGTTCAGGTTTCACGGTATAGTTACGCAATGATTGCCGTTTAGCTTCACTGCCAAAACGCTTCTCCATAAACTTTTCAGCGGTCCGCCGCTCCCATTGATTCTTAGTTAGATCAAACATTGGCCATTTTTCGACTAATCCACGGGAACGCTGGATTTGAATGTAGCCCATCGTAAAGCAAAAAACAGCAACTACTCCCAAGGAAAATGTGAGAAAGATGATCAAGAAGTTTAATTCTTGAAAGCCCTCAGAGTAATACCAAAAGAAGTGCCCATGATGACCATGAGATCGGTAGGCAAGATATGTTGCGCTAGTAATAACGATTGGGATAATTAAAACAACCCAGCTTAAAATCATAATCGCGGTTTGCCAGATTTTCATTCCCCAATGACCTTTTTCAAAGTAACGATCACGATAACTTTTGTGTGTTTTGCTATTCATATTTAATTAATAAGGTAATGGAACAGTGGTGGTTGGCATTACCTTCTCCCCTGTTTTGATTAAATTCACAATTCCCGAAAATTATATCACAAAATATATTATAAATATTTAAATCATATTGACACTGATAAAACAACTTATAAGCCAAGTTTAAGTGTTTAAATTACTGAATTATAACTTTTGGAGAACTAGATTAATTGTGAAAGTAGCAGTAAAATTTGAAAGCTATTACAATTTTACAAAAAAGGTGAAAAAAGTTGTCGGTCGAGATATTTAGTGCAGTTGTTTACTTGCCAATAATTGTGATTAGTACAATTATTAGTCAGATTTATTTTGAAAAATATTGGGAACTATTTAAAGACCATCGGCTAGCCAATATTGGGTTGGTAACGATCGTTATTGTGATTTACTTTATTGAAGAATATTGTTTACTACAACTATCTTTGCTTAATATTGGTGAAGTAGCATTTATGCAGGTTGTCCCGATTACAATGCTCTTCAGAAATGTTCGGAATAAACTATGGTGGTGGCTTTTAGGGCTAACACCGATCGTTGTTAATTTGATTGAAGTAATAAAGGGAATCGAGCCGTTAAGTAATTGGTGGATGTGGATCGCAGAAGCTGCCCTTCTCTTGGCCCTTTGCGGTGTCTTAGCTAAGATGAGGAAAATTTCGATTTCGATTCGGTATTCAATAGCAATAATCGTATTAGGGTTAAATGAATTGTTTTCCTTAACGGTTGAAGATCGGCTTACAGTGGTAAGTGGATCAGCAGCAACTATCGGATTACTAGTTATTTTGATTGCTGAGGGTCAGCGGCATAAGAGTGAGCTCAAAAATGAACAAAAAATTAAGCTCCTGCAAAAAGAGAGTGAACGAGATGATCTAACTGGTTTGCTGAATTATCGGGCCCTGAGTCAAGAAATTAAAGAATTGACAGCAGATAAGGCAATTCACAATATTGTAATTGGTGGACTCGACATCGATCACTTTAAGCATATTAATGATACTTACGGTCACTTTGTCGGTAACGAGGTTTTGAACTACTTTTCGACTGTCCTTCGTGAACGAGTTCATACCGAGTTTCCTCATCATGGGTATGTGTATCGATTCGGTGGCGAAGAATTTACTATTGTGGTATCTAATCATTCGATTGATGAAGTATATAGATTATTACAAAAGGTTGAAAAATTATTTAATAATAAACCGGTTGAAACCAAAGAGGGGCCTAAGATAACGATTAGTTTTTCAGGGAGTTTAACTAATCATTTGAATGGTGAAACTCTGGATCAGACCTTGAAGAGGGCCGACAGAATGTTGTATAGTGTAAAGAATAATGGTCGCGGATGGATTGTGACAGATCACCGGCATAATCCAGGTGAAATAGAAGACGATTAATTATCAAACAATGAATGAAGGGTTAAAAATTATAGTTAATAAGGGAAAATTACATAATATCTTTCAACCCATTTTAAGCGTGGATCGTCAAATGAAGGCAGAAATTAATGCGTATGAAATGCTGATGCGAGACGAAAACGGTGCATTTCCGGGGATGGACTTTTTAGAAGGTCTTAATACCGACGAAGGTAATCAGCAATGGATAGCAATTAGTAAAGAATCTCTAGCTAATACTTTAATGACTCATCCTGGGCGAAAGATTTATATCAATCTTGAGCCATATCAGATGGAATTTGATTGTATTTGGCAATTCTTGGCTGAAATTCATCAACGTTACGGCTCACAAGTGGCAATTGAGATTACAGAACGGCGGAAAACTCTGCATAGTATCGATTATCTTGATCGCGAAATTCAAAGGCTAAAGGATCTTGGCTTTGAACTAGCAATTGATGATGTTTGCGCAGGGGGCAATAGTTATGAGTTTATTGTCCGGCAATTAGGTTTAATTCAACGGATTAAGCTTTCTCTTTTACTATTTAAGAATGAGGATCGTGAGACAAAACGTAAATTCGTTGAAGCATGGTTAACGTTTGCAGCTAAACACGACCTTGATTTTGTAATCGAAGGAATTGCAGATGAACAACTTGCCAAAAGATACGCTGGTAACCCACTTGTATTCCAACAAGGCTTTTATTGGGGAAAAGGTACTGCGGAAATTGAATAGAGATCAAAAGGAGAATAGAAAGAATTGTGGTGATTCTTTCTATTCTCCTTTTGTTGTTTTTGGGGATGAGATCATTGATAATTTGCTTATAGTTGGCGTTGAGGTAATTAGTATTTAAAGTCCAGATAATTACACTAAACAGTTTATGGATGTTATTGGGAAGCTGATTATCTAACGTAGCAAAGGACACTATAATCGATGGTGAATGAGGCTTTGGTTACCACTTTCATAATGCCCCCAAGCACTGTAAATAGTTACTACATCATTCTTCTTATCAACGGAGTAAACTACTCGATTGCTACGACTGATTCGCTTGGAGTACAGGTTTGGACGTGGCGCACGCTTCTCTAATATTTCAAAATGATGGGTTCTCTTTAAGGGTGTTGTTACTAATTCATCTTTGATTTTCTGATAAGTTTTAATGAGGCGAGCAGCTTGGAGGTTCTTTTTATGTTTCTGGATTAGGTGCCGTTCTTTCACTTCATACATTATGATCACCTATTTGAAATTAAAAGATTTTTGGAAAATAGGACTTTGCCGGAGATCATAAACAGATCCTCTTAACGGAGTAATTGCAAAAGGTCTTAAAATTGATCGTCTTTCAGAAAAATTCTCACCAGAAATTCTGGCCATTTCTGGACGTGCCGAAAAGATCCGATCAATGTAGGACCGATCAACTTCTTTAGCTATTCCTGTTAAGGTAACCCCAACGCTAGACATTGTTTCTTCTCCGCGGAGTGCGGTGATTGAGATTTGAGGGTGATTCTTTAATCGTTGATAGAATGGTTTTTCAAAAGTAGTAGAAAAGATTAACTTACCATTATCATAGAGTTCAATATCAGCAACATTAGTTAGGGGATTACCATCTTGATCGACTGTACCAAATACAACAGATTGAAATGAATCAGTGATCAAGCGAAGAAAATCTTCGTTGGTAATGTGGTTTGTTAGTTTAGGTACTTCTTTGCGCATGATTATTTCTTCCTTCCTGTTGTTTTATTTATTACATGTACAAAATAGCATTGAATTTAAAAATTGTCAAAGGAGTAATTGCTAACTGTGTTGACTATCGATAAACATATGTTAATATAATTCATGTATTTTAAAAAACAACAAGTTGAAGGTATTAATTATGAGATATTCTTATAAACTCAGTGACGCGATTCACCTTTTAAGTTATCTTTATATCTATCATGACGGGGACTTATCTAGTAGAGCGATTGCTGCAAGCATTGAGTCTAATCCGAGCGTTGTCCGTCAGCTAATGTCAGATTTGCGGAATGCTGGTTTGATTGAAACTCATAAGGGTGCAGCTGCTCCTCAGTTGTCAAAACAACCAGACGAGATTACTCTCCGTGATATTTATTTTGCAATTAATATGGACCACGATCTACTGCATATTGACCCCAAAACTAATCCACGGTGTGTGGTTGGTGGGAATATTCAGGGAGTTCTTGATAATGTTTATGCTAACGTCCAAAATTCAGCATTCCAAACTATGGAAAATATCACCTTAGCAGAAATTATCGATCAGATTTTGGTTAAGCAGAAGGCAAAAGAAGTGGAGTCATAACAATTAATATAGATGATTCTGGTAGCAAAAATGTTTTGTAGTAAGTCCATGAGTGGTAAATCCTTTAGTACATGATATAATACTTATAGAGATATGTTGTCGAGTGCATGGCGCATGACAAACGAAAAAGCCTTCAGCAAGGTCCTAAGTTGCTGAAGGCTTTTTGCGTAGCTAAGCCGTTCGATTACACTTAATATCAATGTTTACGGTTGTTTAGCCACCACGTAAACCACACGATAATAAGTGCGTTAACAAGTTGAGATATGTCGTCGATTAAGGTGTGCATGGCTCTCACCCCCTCTCTGCATGACAAGGGTGACGAACGACGCTAACAATTATATCATTAGATTATAAATAAATTATCAGAGACGAGAGATAAAAGTACCAACCAAAGTCAGTTCTCAAAGTTACAATGTCCTCACTCCAGAAAAATACCAGATTCAAATTTAGTTAAGAATGGTTTTAAATTAATAATGTTATAATGATCATGTAGCGAAAAGGTATTTTGATAAGGAGGAAATGTCTAATGGTAATGAATCCAAATAAAGCCCAAGATGTCTGGAAAGATGCTGGGGAACACGTTCAATTTACTGTATTGGA
>JAHLFK010000061.1 GCA_018883805.1 Candidatus Limosilactobacillus merdavium
TGGTTGACGTGCAATACTGTCAACAGTGTGTCCAATTAAGATACCATCACCGATACCACCACCGATAGCAGCACCCATAGCTGCGATACCTGCAGCAATTGCTCCTAATGCCATTTTAAAATTCCTCCTTAAGAGATAGATAGATTATTATTCGGAAACCTTCCGAGAAATATAAACTGTCGTTAATGTTACAAAAACATATGCCTGAATTGAACCGATAAATACTGAGAATCCTTGCCAAAGTAATTCAAGTAAGAACCCTGGAATAATTGTTAAAGCGCCATGTGAAAAGGCAACTCCAGCAACAAGTTTCAGTAGCAATTCACCAGCAAAAATGTTACCAAAGATCCGCAAACCCAAAGTTAAGAAGTTTGCCAATTCCTCAATGATATTGACTGGCAACATCATTGCAAATGGCTTTACATATCCTTTCAAGTAACCACCCAAGCCCTTATTTGCAATTCCTGCAAAGTGAGCCAATGTAATTACCATCAATGAGAATGTTAACGTAACAATTGGATCTGCCGTTGGACTTCTAAGGATTTCTTGGTTGTTCCAACTAAAGTTAAAAATCAAACCAAATTGGTTAGCAAAGAAAATGAAAACAAAGAGAACAAAGGCCAAGAAACTATAATGTCCTGTCTCTTCGTTTGGCATTTGACTCCGAACAATACCGTTCGTAAAGTCAATCAACCATTCCAAAACGTTTTGCGCACCGGTTGGCTTCATTTGAATCTTTCGAGACATGCCAAATAGTACAAAGAAAACGATCGCATAAATAACAAGTCCTGAAATAATGTTAGTTGCGTTAAAAGTTAACCCAAGAAACTTAAAAGTAAAAGCATCACCGCCCATTCATATTTCACCTCTTTCCTTAATAACAATAATTTGGCTGTAAATTGGATGAACGTCATAAAGCATACGAACTAGCCCAATATACGAATATTAATATATCATCATTTCGTGTAACATTCAAAAATATTTATGTTCTTTTTAAGAATTTAATTGCTTGCTATTGCCTAACCTAAGAAGAATTACACTAATCTTTTCATTTATTCTAGTATTCTTTTTTAATCATCTTCTAATAAAAAGAAGCAGGGGAATCACCTCTGCTTCTTCGCATATTTATTTTGTTTCTTTGGCTTTAGCTTTTTCAGCAATCTCTTTTTCACTCCGCGCTTCTTGTGGAAGGATAAGGTTGAGAATAATTCCCAACACTGCCGCAACTGCTAACCCTGAGAACTGGTATTGGCCAAGTTGAAGGTATGCGTTACCAATCCCAATAACAAGGATCGCAGACGCAATCATTAAGTTACGTTTCTTGTTAAAGTCAATTTGATCTTCAATCATTACTCGAAGACCACTTGAAGCAATAACACCAAAGAGAAGGAAGGAAATCCCACCAATAACTGGCATTGGAATTGTTTCAATCAATGCACTCAATTTTCCAATGAAACTAAAGAAGATGGCAAAGGCAGCAGCACCCGCAATAACATATACGGATTGTACCTTTGTAATAGCGATAACACCGATGTTTTCACCATAACTAGTAACTGGAGGACCACCTACGAACCCAGCAATGATTGATGCTGTACCATCACCAGCTAAAGTGTGGTTAAGACCTGGATCCTTAAAGAAGTTCCGTTCGGTCAATTCGTTTAAGACCATAATATGGCCCAGGTGTTCAGTCATTGTAACAAAGGCAATCGGCGCCATACTTAATATTGCACCCCAGTAAAATTGAGGATGGTAAGAAATAAATGGCACTTGGAAAGCAGGTAGACTAAACCAGTGTGCTTTTTCAACTGGGCTAAAGTCAACAATTCCAAATAGGCAGGCAACGATGTATCCAAAGACAATTCCCATTAAAATTGGAATTAAGCCCATAAAGCCCTTAAAGTACATGTTGAAAGCAATAGTTAGCAGCATCGTAATCATTGCCACCGCGAAGAATTTCAAATCATACTTTCCAGTTACGGAATTGATAGTAGCATCCTTGGCAGCTGTACTTGCCAAAGACAGCCCAATAACAACAACGACTGGTCCAACAATAATTGGTGGCAAGACTTTATCAATCCAATCTGAGCCAATCATACTAACAATAATGGAAACAATCAGATAAACACACCCAACAGCGACTGTCCCTTGAGCAATGCCAGGATACCCTGTTGATTTCATTAATGCCATCATTGGAACAACAAATGAGAAACTTGAACCCATGTATGCTGGAATCTTATGTTTAGTAATTAATAGGTACATTAATGTACCAACACCAGAACTAAAAAGTGCAATACCTGGGTTTAATCCAACCAGGATCGGTACCAAAACGGTGGAACCGAACATGGAGAACATGTGCTGAAGTGAAAGGCCAATCCATTGACCTGTTCTTGGCTTTTCATTAACGTCTAAAACGACATCATCACGATGAGCCATGAATAATTCCCTCCTAATAAAAATAAAGCAACTTTGAGTAAAGGCCTCAAAGTTGCTTTATTAATACCTGTACTAAATGCACTAGTATAATATTTAACCGCACCTTTGAAGCCTCACAGGACCTCTTTTAAAGGTTTTTATTTCAGAGAGTATCTTACTTCGTTTCCGAACTTTTGTCAATCACTTGATTGCGCCGTTTGACCATTACTAATGAAGTAATTGGAACCGTCAATAAAACGCCAAGGAAGGAAATCAGAATTTCAATTAGTTCAGCAACAAAAATCTTGTTATTAAAAATTGTCCCAAACGAATAATGCAATCCAGCAAACCAAATGAATAATGATAGGAAGCCACCAAAGAAGCCAAAGAATAACGTATTCAATGTCGTTCCGATTATTTGCTGGCCGATTCCCATCCCCCCTTCAATCAACCTGGTATTACTAATTTGCGGATGAGTTTCCAGGATTTCTGTTAATCCAGCAGAGATTGCCATCGCTGCTTCAGCAATTGCCCCTAACGTACTAATGACAATTGCTGTCACTGATACTTTAAGGTAGCTAATGCCAATCAGAATTGACATTCCTTCAAGATCATCGCTATCTTCAGCTCCAAATCCCTGAACCATTGCCCAGTGACTAATAAATAGAATCAGGAAAATCAGAATCACTAATACTATTAATGAAGAATAAAAAGCAGTCACTGTAGTTCGTAAATCGTCTTCCCCCATAAAAATCGTAATCGCGAGAATGATAATTCCCGTGGTTGCAGTAACAAATATCGGCGGAACATGGAATTCAATTAAAACAATTGCAAAAAATAAGAAGCCAAAGTTTAACAGGAGACTCAGGAATGAACGCCATCCCTGCTTACCACCGACAAGAACCATTAAACAAAGGAGTACTAATCCCAAAGCATAAATTGCACTCATTCGTGACTCCTCCTTCCTAACAGAAGTGATCCAAGTGCACTAACCACTGGAACTGCAAGAACAATTCCGATACCACTAATCAGACTTTGGACCATCCCCAAACTCATATTCATGCTAAAAGTGTACCCCCAAGAATTACCGTTCTTCAGATATAGCAAACTATTGGTAAATGTATCTGCCATAAAAATAAGGAACAAAACATTAACTAGCGGTCCCATAATTGACTTTCCAACATTTCGGCCAGACATAAAAAGCTGTAACCGTGACACTTTTGGATCAATTCGTTTTAGTTCAAACAGAGTTGCAACAATATCTGATGATTCATCCATCACCGCTCCCAGTGATCCTAATAAGATTTCGGCAATGAATAACGGCCGTGGCACCTGGGTAACGTATTGCATCGACTCATAATAAACTCCCCGGTTATTAGTTAAATGTAGAACCAACACTCCAATTAAAATGGCTACTGTTGTTCCAACGAGCGTCGAACCCAGAGTTGCTAACATTTTTTTAGAAAAGCCAAGGACAAGGATTAAACTAACAACAGTAAAGACAAATGTTAAAATCGAAAAAATTAAAAGAACATGATTCCCTTGGTTATGAAGATCCAAATTAACTGCGAGCAAGAAAAGGATCGTATTAATAACTACACTAATCAAAGCGAATGTTCCCGCTCGCCCCATCGTTAGTAACAGGACCATGATCACTAACCATGCTAAAAAGACAACAACCGTATCCCGTTTCTGACCAGCAACATTAGCTGTTAGTTTTCCACCACTCTTTTTTAGTTGCGAGAGGAAAAGTTGGTCACCAACATGGTATTCCTGATCCATTGGTTGTGAATCACTAAAAGTATTTTGAACCCTTACTTTTTGACCACGCTCCTTACCATTCATCAACCTTACCGTTAACTTCTGATTAGTTTGGCGATCAACATTTTTGAATTCATCTTCAATTCGTTGGGGTTTACCATTGGAAACGCTAATCACTTGTGCAATTGGCCGCTGATAGAGTCGCTGGTTATGAGTTACAAATACCATTGCAAGAATGCCACAAATGATCATCCCAATTAACAAATATGTTTTCTGTCGTGACCACTTAATTGTCACGATTTTCACTTCCTTTTTAATCAGTTACTTCACATTTTACTATTCATTTAACACGAAAAAAGAGCTTACGAAAATCTTATCTTTATCGTAAGTTCTTCAACTATTATTTATTATTCGTTAACCATTGTTCGACTAACTCGCGAACCTGACCAGCAGTTTCACATTTAGTAACTGCTTCTTGATATAGCTTTTGACATTCATTAATGTCTAATTTTCTCATCATTGAACGAGTCCGCAAGATTGATGTTGCGCTCATTGAATACTCATCCAGCCCCATGCCCATCAATAATGGCAGTGCTAAACGATCACCAGCCATTTCACCACACATAGCAACGGTGGTGTTATGTTTATGACCAGATTCAATAATATGGTGAATTAATCTTAAGAATGGCGGATTCAGCGGCTGATATAGGTAAGAAACTGACGCATTTCCCCGATCAGCAGCGAAACAGTACTGGATCAAATCATTCGTTCCAATGCTAAAGAAATCAACTTCTTTAGCTAGTCTTTCCGCATACAAGGCGGCCAGCGGGACTTCGATCATGATTCCAAGCTTAATATTTTTTCCAATTTTAGGATTGTCTTGTTGTAACTTTTCCCGTTCTTCAAAGAAAATTTTCTTAGCTGCTCGCAATTCTTCAAGAGTAGTAATCATTGGGAACATAATATTAATTTGACTATATTGCGATGCCCTGATAAGTGCCCGTAATTGTGTGCGGAACATTGCTGGACGATCTAGCGAAATTCGAATTGCCCGATACCCTAAAAATGGATTCAATTCATGGGGAAGGGGCATAAAGGTTAGCGGTTTATCCCCACCAATATCAAGTGTCCGAACAACCAATGTTTTATCGCCTAGCGCTTCTACAGCATCACGATATGCTGCAAATTGTTCTTCTTCCGTTGGCAAGTGCTCACTCTTCATGTAGAGGAACTCAGTCCGAAAAAGGCCAATTTCATCAGCGCCATTACTTACCGCAGCAGGAATATCATTAGAAGAACCAATATTAGCCGAAATGGTTAACTTTGTACCATCCCTTGTGACTGAAGGGCTCTCAACCAGTTTTGCCCATTGCAGTTTCTCGGCAGCGTATTGACTAGCAACTTTTTGATAATGCTTAATTTGCTGTGGCGTTGGCTCAACAATCGTTGTTCCCGAAAAGCCATCAACAATGATCTGCTCACCATTTTTGACTTGGTGTGCAACCTTTTTACAACCGACAATTGCAGGAATTTGTAATGACCGTGCCATAATTGCGGCATGGCTAGTCCGACCACCTACTTCAGTGACGATTCCTTTAACATACTTGGCATTCATCTGTGACGTATCAGATGGGCCAATCATATGAGCAACAACAATTACCGGATGATCTAGTGTTTGCAAGTTAGGTAGTTGCTTGCCCTCCAATTTAGCAAGGACTTGATCCCGAATACTTGCAAAATCAGTTGCCCGTTCCTGCATGTATTTATTTCCCGTCATTGCTTCAAATTCATGTATTACCCGGGTAATAACTTCTTCAAAAGCAGTTTCGGCATTAATTCGTTGGCTTCGGATCCGAGTAACGACCTGATTGAACATTTCTGGATCATCTAGTATTTCAATATGAACATCAAAGATTGCCAGCTCATCTTTTGATAATTTATCTGCTGCTGCCTTCTTTAACCTTCTTAAATCATCACTAATTGCGATTAAGGCATTTTTAAACCGCTGAATTTCACTGTGAGGATCACTAATCCGGCGTTTCTCAAATTTCAAATCTGGCTTATCAATAATATAAGCTGGTGCAATCCCAATTCCGTTACTAGCTGCTGTTCCCTTCATCTTCAAAGTCATTCTACTCTTTACCCTCTTTAAGAAAACGGTTTATATCCATTATAAAGGAACCGCTTTCTAATGACCAGTTTTGTAAAAACAAAAAATGAGGCTAAGGAGTCATCCTCCCTAACCTCATTGTCTTATACTACTTAGTACCGAATAGACGGTCACCGGCATCACCTAAACCAGGAACAATGTAGCCGTCCTTGTTCAAGTGGTCATCAAGACCAGCAGCATACAGATCAACATCTGGATATGCTTCACGAACAGCCTTAACCCCTTCTGGTGCAGCAACTAAGCAAGCAAACTTCATGTTCTTTTCAGAACAACCACGCTTCTTCAAGGCTTCAATTGCCATCATTGCTGAACCACCAGTAGCTAACATTGGATCAACAATAAATAATTGACGTTCAGTAATGTCATTTGGCAACTTAACGAAGTATTCATGTGGCTTCAAAGTTTCTTCATCACGGTACATACCGATAAAGCCAATCTTGGCTGCTGGAATCAAATCAGTCATTCCATCGACCATCCCTAAACCGGCACGAAGAATTGGAATAATAGCTACTTTCTTCCCTGCCAATTCCTTCTTAGTGGTCTTTGCAATTGGTGTTTCGATTTCAACATCCTTCAATGGCATATCACGAGCAACTTCATATGCCATTAATGTTGAGATTTCCTTTACTGTTTCACGGAAGAATTTTGTCCCAACATTTTTGTCCCGAATCATTGTCAACTTGTGTTGGATCAATGGGTGATCCATCACTTCAAATTTACCCATGCCTAATACACTCCTTTGAATTTCTTCCTTATTTTACCAAAAAAATGCCTATTTGATAAACAAATAGGTAATTTTTTTATTTTGTCTCAAAATGAACACCACCAGCTGACTTATTTAACCGGTTCATATAAGCTCGACCTAAGTCTTTAGCTGGAAATGCTTGAGTAACAATTGCCTTCACATTGGGCTGATCGTCAAATTGACGAAGGCCATCGAATAACCGGGCACTTGCATCAGCGACATTCTTTCCTAATGAGAACTGAATTGCGTTCATTGGAAGGGTTGAATGTTGAAGAATCTTTTCTTCTGCCATCATCCCCACATCAAATGGCTGCTGCTTAATCCAATCGACAACTTTCTTCCAATCGGTTCCTTCATCAACAATATATACCTGAGCATTAGGTGCATAGTGCTTATACTTCATTCCAGGAGCTTTTGGTGTTTCATTTTTGCCAACTTTATGGTGGTTGAGATCAATTGAGCCAATCACTTCTTCAATTTGGTGTTTGGTAACTGCACCTGGACGAAGGATTACTGGTTGATCAGTCGACATATCCAAAACAGTGGATTCAACCCCAACACGCGTTGGACCATTATCAATAATTCCGGCAATTTTACCATGAAGATCATGATAAACATGTTGAGCGGTTGTTGGACTTGGCTTACCTGAAGTATTGGCTGATGGACCGACAATTGGCACACCGGCTTCCTTAATTAAGTCTAGTGTTGGTTGACAATCTGGAAAGCGGAATGCAACTGTTGATAATCCACCAGTAACTGTTTTTGATAAAACGCCCTTCTTAATGTTCAAAATAATTGTCAGTGAGCCTGGCCAGAACTTTTCCATTAGTTTCCGTGCATTGTCTGGAATCTCTTTGGCATATTTTTCAACCATCTCAATTGAAGCAACGTGAACAATTAATGGGTTATCGCTTGGCCGCCCTTTTGCCAAATAAACTTTTTTAACAGCATCTTCATTAGTAGCATCCGCACCCAAGCCATAAACAGTTTCGGTAGGAAATGCAACTAGCTTACCTTCTTGAATGGCCTTTGCAGCTTGATTAATTTCATCTAGATGAAAAATCCTCGTATCCATTCTTTCTAATTTCCTCCTACGTTTGAAAAATCCCATACGTGTACCATCCTCATTTTTCCAGCAACATCGTGCCTAGTTTCAATCTGTGCCTTATTATCAATGCTGTGCAATAACTGTTGGATTGATTGTTCTTGATCAAATCCAGTTTCACCAAATAATTGGCCACCATTTTGCAAATGTTTACCAGCTTCAACAAACAACCGATGGTAAAAGCCAAGTCCATTCTCGTCCGCAAATAATGCAATCTCTGGCTCAAATTTAAGGACTGCTTCATCCATGATCTGAGTTGCATTTCGTGCAATATATGGTGGATTCGTAATAATGAGGTCAAACCTATCATTTGACAGTTTGTCAAACAGGTCACTTTGAATAAGTGGTAAATCGAGGTTAAACCGCTGAGCATTTTTTCTAGCTACCTTTAGCGCATCAGTAGAGATATCACTTAAGGTCACATCCCATTGTGGTCTTTCTAACGCTAATGTAATCCCGATTACACCACTTCCCGTTCCTAAATCAAGAACCTTTAACGGTGTTTGCGGTGAAGTCTGCAATACCCATTCAACCAGTTCCGCTGTTTCAGCTTCAGGAATAAGGACATCATGATTTACTAAAAATGTTCTTCCATAGAAAGGGGCACTTCCAATAATGTACTGTGCTGGTTCATTATCTAATAACCGTTTAATAGCATTCTGGAACCACTGCCATTCATTCACTGGCATTTCATCACGATTATGAAGAAGCAAATGAGTGTCATCCCAACCGTTCTTTTCCTTTAAAAGAAACTGAGGGGCGTTAGGATCAACGTTACTGCCAGCTAACTTATCTTTGGCCCATCGCTGAGCCATAAAATAATTTTGACCACTAAGCATTCCGCAATTGTTCCAGCTTCTTAGTTTGATCAGCCACGATTAATGCTTCGATAATTTCATCAAGATCACCTGACATAATTTTATCCAACTTGTTGAGTGTCAAGCCAATTCGGTGATCAGTAACCCGGTTCTGTGGATAGTTATAAGTCCGGATCCGTTCAGAACGATCCCCAGTACCAATGGCATCCTTCCGCTTAGCATCGTATGCACTTTGCTCTTTTTGTTGGTAGTAATCATAAACCCGAGACTTCAAAATCCGCATTGCCTTAGCACGGTTTTGCTGTTGTGAACGTTCATCTTGCATGGCAACAACGATTCCTGTTGGCAAGTGAGTCATCCGCACAGCTGAAGAAGTCTTGTTAACGTGCTGACCACCGGCACCACTAGAACGGTAAACATCAACCCGAATATCTTTTGGATCAATATCAACGTCCACATCTTCTGCTTCAGGCATTACCCCGACAGTTGCAGTTGAGGTATGAACACGTCCTGCAGATTCAGTAACTGGAACCCGTTGTACCCGGTGAGCACCATTCTCAAACTTCAACTTTGAGTAAACATTATCACCAGTGATCATCAAAGCGATTTCCTTGAAACCACCGACTTCGGTTTCGCTCTTATCAACAACTTCAACTTTCCATCCCTGGTTTTCAGCATAGTGAAGGTACATATTGTAGAGGTCAGCAGCAAAAAGACTTGCTTCATCCCCACCAGCGGCACCACGAATTTCCATGATGATGTTTTTATCATCATTAGGATCCTTAGGAATCAGAAGAATTTCTAGTTCCTTTTCTAACTTTGCTTGTTGTTCCTTAGCATCACTTAATTCGTCTTTCGTCAATGCAGTTAAATCTGGGTCGTCACTTTCTCGAAGCATTTCCTCATCATCAGAAATTGTTTGCGTTACTTTCTTATATTCATTGTATTTTTCAACAGTTTCCCGCAAACTTCCTTCTTCCTTAGAAAGTTTCATAAACCGTTGTGAATCAGCGATAACTTCGGGATCACTAATTAATTCATTTAATTCATCGTAACGATCAGCTACTGCTTGTAACTTATCGAAAATTTCAGACATTTCCATGAGTTATTTTTCTCCCTTTCCGTTTAATTTTGGATGGAAATAGTGATAACGACAAACTGGGTAGTAAGATTCATTACCACCAATTTGGACTTGCTCACCCTCATATACTGGATGACCGTTATGTACACGCAAGTTCATCGTTGCTTTTTTTCCACAGAACCAACAGATTGTCTTCATTTCTTCAATCTTATCGGCGTAGATTAGTAAGTACTTTGACCCCTCAAACAACTCGTTCTTAAAGTCGTTTTTCAAGCCAAACGTCATTACCGGAATGTGCAGTTCATCAACAATCTTTATTAGTTGCAGAACGTGTTCTTTCTTTAAAAACTGCGCTTCATCAATCAAGACACAATAGATTTTTTTATCCATTTGTTTGACATAATCATAAATGTTAGTGTTGTCCATCACTGGTTGAACTTTACGCTTAAGACCAATTCGGCTAGCAATTACACCTTTTCCCGAACGATTATCAACACCACTAGTTAGCAGGACAACTTCTTTCCCTTGTTCTTCATAATTATGAGCAACTTTAAGAATATCAATGGACTTTCCAGAATTCATCGCGCCATATTTAAAAAATAACTGCGCCACTGTTTGCACTCCTTTTAAACACATAGATAAATATATTATATCTGAAAGCAAATTTCATTTAAATACTTAGCTCACTAGTAATGGTTTCTTAATATTAATCCGAAACACTTTTCTTTTAGTCGATTAAAGCTTAAAATTAGGCGTAATCTAATTTCGGTGAAAGGATTTTGAATACATGTCATTACGTAGTTCATTTGCTGAAGCAGCAGGACGATCAAGTTATTGGTTCCTCCACACTTTTATGCATGGTGGAAGTTCATTACCCGGGAAATTAACCCTTAAGCTTGATCCTAATATTTTAAAAGCATTCAGCAAGAAATATGATCTAGTTATTGTTACCGGTACTAATGGTAAAACACTTACTACCTCACTAAGCGTTCGGGTCCTCCGTGAAAAGTACGATCAAGTTTTAACTAACCCTACTGGTTCAAATATGGAACAGGGGATCGTTACCACATTTATTACGGCTCCCCGGCCAAAGAAGAAAGGATTAGCTGTCCTTGAAGTGGATGAGGCAAACGTTGTTAAAGTCACTAAGTATATCACACCAATTGCCTTCATCTTTACGAACATTTTCCGGGATCAGATGGACCGCTATGGTGAAATTTATACTACTTATAAGAAAATCCTTAATGGTGTAAAGCTCGCTCCTAAGGCGACAATTATTGCTAATGGGGATGAACAACTTTTTAATACTCAAGATCTCCCCAACCCAATTATTTATTATGGATTTAATCACGAACATCATGATCCATTTGATGCACCGGCAAACACTGACGGGCTTCTTTGTCCCAAGTGTCAGCATATCTTAAAATACCGGATGCGGACCTATGCTAACTTAGGGGATTATTTCTGCCCTAATTGTGGTTTTAAGCGGCCAAAGCTAACCTATGCGGTAACTAAAATTGATCAAATGACCCCAACTAGTTCCACATTTGAACTTGATGGTGAAAAGTACACGATTGAAATTGGTGGTCTCTACAACATCTATAACGCCTTAGCGGCATATGCTTTAGGTCGATTCCTTGGTGTTAGTCAGGAACAAATTAAGGATGCATTTGAATCTGATGAACGGGTCTTTGGCCGCCAAGAAGTGATCAATGTTGACGGTAAAGAAGTTACTTTAATCTTAGTCAAGAACCCTGTTGGCCTTAACCAGGTCCTTGATATGATTGAAACTGATCCACAACCTTTTAGTTTTGCCTTCTTGTTGAATGCCAATTATGCTGATGGGATTGATACAAGTTGGATCTGGGATGGTGACTTTGAAAAGTTAGTCAAGCATGATATTCCTCAATACATGACTGGTGGAGAACGTTACAAAGACATCACTACCCGACTAAAAATGGCCGGTGTGGATCAAATGTGGCACGAGCCTGATCTAACTCAAGTAATTGCTAAGATCAAAGAAATGCCAACTAAACATGTTTACATTTTGGCATCATATACAGCTGTGCTTCAGTTAAGAAAGCAGTTAGCTGAAAAAGGTTATATTAAAGGAGGAATGGACTAATGGCAAAGTACCATCTTAACCTCGCTCACCTTTATGGTAATCTCTTAAACACTTATAGTGATGTTGGAAATATCATTGCCCTTCAATACTATGCCAAACAAATGGATGCTGATATCGCCGTTAAAGTAATCAGTATTGGTCAAAAGTTTGATCCCGATCAATTCGATCTCGCACTGTTTGGTGGTGGACAAGATTACGAACAACTAGTAGTTTCCCGTGATCTTCCCAATAAAAAAGCTGGTGTTGAGAAGTTTATCAATGAAGAAAAACCATTTCTCGCAATTTGTGGTGGTTATCAATTACTTGGTAAATACTACATCGGTGCTGATGGTGAAAAGATTTCCGGCTTAGGAATTCTTCCTCACTATACCCTTAGCCAAGATCATAATCGGTTTATCGGTAACATCACCATTAAAAATGAGCAAACTGGTGACGAATACCATGGATTTGAAAATCATAACGGGATGACCTTCTTAGGTGAAGGCGAACGTGCCTTAGGAAAAGTTATTTCTGGACATGGCAATAATGGTAAAGATCAAACTGAAGGAGCTATTTACAAAGAAGTCTACTGTTCCTATTTCCACGGACCAATTTTGACTCGTAATGGTAAGATTGCCAAACACCTATTACTAACAGCACTTCATAATAAATATCCTGAAGAAGACTTTAGTAAACAAGAGCAACTAGTGATCAAACCAACATTTTAAAACATCAAATGACCTTAACCTTGGGTAACCAAAGTTAAGGTCATTTTTTTGTATCAAACATTATTATATTTACTTTGATATAGGTCTTCTAGAAGTTAATCCCACCATGAATAATCATTACCAACGCTAGAATTCCGCAGATTCCAATTATCGTTGCAAGCACTTTTTCAAATTTTCTCATCTTTGGTGCTGCAGATAAGTAGATGGGGATCCCGACAGAAAAGATAATTGCGCTCGCAAATGCATATTCAATTCCTGTCGCAAAAAGCGTATAGATTGCATAAGCAGATGCAAGGAATGCAACTAATTTAAAGCCAAAGCCCTGCGATTCTGTAATGGCAATCTTTAGGCCGTATAAAGATGATAGCAGATAAGCTACCAATGTCGTGGTTGTAGCTAATGTATACGCAATGGTGTAAGCAGTTTGTAACTTAGGTAGCAATAGAACTACTAAGATAACCTGCATTATTAATGTGAAAACAATTAACGCAAAGCCTGGCACATTATGACGATTAATCAGCTTAAAAGCCTTTGGCATCGCATGATCCATGCTAGTAACATAAGCAATCTCTGGACCAATCATAAACCAACTTAGGAGCGCTCCTAATAATGAGATCAGCAAACCGATCTTAATTACCAAAGCTCCCCAACTACCAATAACACTTTTACTAAGTACTGTAGCCAAAGGAACGGATGATGTACTTAACTCATGTGCAGGAATAATCCCCATTGGTAATAACGAAACTAAAACATAGAGCGTCCAGACAATCACAAAACTAATTACAGTCGCTAAACCTACTTCGGAATGCTTTTTTGCTTGCCGTGACATTGATACCGCAGCTTCAATCCCGACAAAGCACCAAACAATGGTACTCATTGCTTGCCCAATTTGGTGACCAAAACTAGCAGTCTGATGAGTAGAAGCTAACGTATTAGTCCATTGAGATACACTAAAGATATGCGGTTGAAAAAGAGAAATCCCAACAACAATTGCCAGGATAAGCGGCAATACTTTAGCGATGGTAATTATTGAGTTTAGGATACTAACCTCACGAACACCATGCCATGCAATAAAGGTATAAATCCATAAAATTAATGAACCACCAATAAAACATTCAAGCGGAGATAATGGATGTGGCAACATACTGTTTAACGTTTTGAAGAAAAGTGAAATAAAGGCAATATTACCAAAGATCGCCCCTAACCAGTAACCCCAAAAGGAATTAAACCCGATATAGTTACCAAAACCTTCCTTAGCATACGTGTAAATACCACCATTCAGGTCAGGTTTTACGATCGCTAGCTTATAGAAGACCAACGCCAACATCAAAATCCCTAATCCACCAATAGTCCATGCGATTAATGCTGTCTGTGGATTAGCTTTTAAAATAAGGTCGGTGGGACTATTAAAAATTCCACCGCCGATTATTGTTCCAACAATTAAGGTGATTAAGAGGAACAGATTTAACTTCTTTTCCTTCACCTTAATCACCTCACTTGTTTTATTCAATTATTATATAACACATTAGCCAACTTGGATAGTACCATTAGCAACAAGCCAAATAGCAACAACACTAAGTACAAGAATTAATGTCATAACCCACTTTTCAGCGGCAGTCATCTTGTGGTCGTTCTCACGGCAGTTTTGGTAGTAAATGATGAATCCAGGGATGAAACTAATGGAAACAAGCAATACTTCTTGCCAACCAGCCAAGAACATGCATGCGAACATGAATGCAGCTGAGAGCAAACCAATTGTGAATTGACCCCATTCCTTGTTAGCTGAACTGTACTTCATTTGGTAAAGACCAACGAATAAGTAAGAGAACAGGATGGCAGCTGAACAAAGGGAGTATGCAAATTCATATGCCTTTTCAGTGAAAAGCAATGAGAAGAGGAAGATTGTTTGTAATACGGCAGTAATCATCAAGGAAGCAGTAGGTGCGTTCTTTGAGTTTACCTTACCCCAAATCTTAGGCATTGCCTTGTCTTCCGCAACTAACATTGTAGTTTCAGCTGGAAGCATGGTCCATGATAACCATGAAACAATAGTTGAAATAATCAAACCAACGTTAATCAGAACAGAACCCCAAGTACCAACAGTTGCCTTAAGGACATGTCCAATAGCTGGTTGACCCATTGAAGCCAATTGTGCCCGGTCCAATACACCATATGGCAAAATTGAAATCAAAACGTAGATAATAACCAAGATTACAAAGGCGAGAATTGAAGCTTCTTGAGCAGCAGAACGTGACTTAGCACGGTGAGCCATAACAGAAGCACCTTCAACACCAATGAAGACCCAAATAAGAGTCATCAAAGTACCTTGCATTTGTGACCAAACAGAACCTGTTGTAGTTCCCTTTGAAGCATTGTTAGCAACACGGCCCCAGAAGTCAGCAGTAAACATACCAGCTTTGAAGCAAACAACCATGATAACAATGAAGATGATTAATGGTAAAACCTTGCAGATAGTACCAATCATGTTAACGAATGAAGCACTTTCCACACCATTGTTAACCAGGATTGTCAAAAGCCAACAGAAAACAATTGCAACAATGATTGATGGTAGGTTTTGACCACCCTTGAAGGTTGGGAAGAAAGTACCAATTGAACTCATCAACATTGTCGCGAAGGCAATGTTACCAAGCCATGCAGAAAGCCAGTATGACCAACCAGAAATAAATTCACCCATTGGTCCGAAACCAGCACCCGCATAAGAGAAGATACCAGCAGTTAAGTCTGGACGCTTTTCTGACAAGTTGTTCAATGAAAGAACAAGCATTAAGAATCCGATACCGACAAAGAGCCATGCTAGTAAAGCAGGACCTGGAGCGGCAGCAGCTGAAACATCACTGGTAATCCCGAAGATACCAGTACCAATACAGGAACTAACAATAAGGGCAATTAATTCGCCTTTACCGATTCCTTTCTTTTCGTTATCCATCTTTACACCCCTTTTACTCTAAATGTGAGCTAATGTGTTTCATTATTAAATTGTAAATCACTCGTGCGTCATTATTGTTTTTACTAATAATGATTAAAGTATCATTCCCAGCGATTGTTCCAACCACTTCTGGAATATCAAGCTCATCAAACATTCCCCCAAGAATGGTTGCGTAGCTTGAATTCAAAGCAGTTTTTACAACGTTAATAAATTGAACGGTTTCAATTGTCCGCACATTATCACGAATTCCCGCATACAGTCTACTGAAATCATGTTCTGGCGTTAATTGCAACTGAACATAATAGGTATGACCTTCACCATCATTTGCTTTAACAATATTTAACGCATGAATATCACGAGAAATCGTCGCTTGGGTTGTTTCGATCCCTTGTTGAGTCAATAGATCCAACAATTCATCCTGGGTCTCTATTTTGTGATCACTAACTAATTGTTCGATCACCTTTCGCCGCGCCTTACGATTCATTCACGTTCACCCCTATCACAATTTAACGAATCAATTATACAACAATAAAAGCAGCATAAACACTTGCACTGAGTACTATTCAGTCTAAAAGTGCATTTGCTGCTTTTACAAACTAACTAGTTTTTAAGATCTTCACGTACAATTGGGCAGGACATGCAACGTGGACCACCACGACCACGAGACAATTCACTTGAGCGAACCTCATGAACGAGAATTCCGTGCTTCCGCAGCAAATCATTAGATACATAGTTACGGTCGTAGGTAACAACTTCACCTGGTGCAATTGTTAACGTGTTAGAACCATCGTTCCATTGTTCACGTGGAGCAACGATTGGATCACCGTTACCAGTTGGAATCAAGTCGATTTCTGGCTTGTCCAATACTTCTTCAAGAACCTTTTGAAGGTCTGTGCGGTGTTGGATTTCAATTTCGCCATCCTTACCTGGGTGGAGGATGTAAGTATCAATCTTACCACCATCAAGGATTTGTGGATGAACAGTAAATTGATCGTAATTGATCATTGTAAATACAGTGTCAAGGTGCATCATAGCATGGTTGTGTGGAATGTGGATAGCAACAACAGTGTCGTAGTTGGAGTCCTTGAATAAGTTCCGTGCAATGTCCATGATGGCATCTGCTGAAGTACGTTGTGAAATACCAATGGCAAATACGTGGTCAGAGAGAACTAATTCGTCCCCACCTTCGATACGAGTGTCATGGTAACGATCACGCCATACGTGAACACCCTTATTAGCAAACCGTGGATTGTGCTTAATAATGTATTCAGTGAACAATGATTCACGTTGACGAGCCTTGAATGTCATATGGTTAATGGTAATACCTTCACCAATTGAGGCTTGTGGGTCACGAGTGAAGTATGCATTTGGCATTGGATCCATGAAGAATGGGTAATCTGCATCTTCAGCCATTTCAGCAAGTGAAACGAACTTAGTGTGGATTTCATCCTTCCGTACACCGGCAATAATCTTATCAACCATTGCTTGTGTATCCATACTGAGTAAGTATTCCTTCAAAGCATCGTGAACAGCACCAGCAGCATGGCCAGATTCTGCCAACATCTTTTCAAGGAATTCGTTCTTTACTTGGTCGTCAGCCAATGCTTCAGCGGCTAACTTAGCAAAGTAAAGTACTTCTACTCCGTTATCCTTCAATGTCTTAGCAAAGAAATCATGTTCTTCTTGTGCAATTGGCAGATATGGGATGTCATCAACCAGCATACGGTGAAGAATGTCAGGGTAGACATTTTCAATTTCGTGTCCTGGACGGTGCAGCATAACTGTCTTAAGCTTACCAATTTCAGATGTTACGTGAATTGGGCTTTGCATATACACTCACTCCTTTTGTGTGCTTTCATTTGATTACGAGTATATAATACCTAGTTTTGAAAACGTTGTCAAACCCTATATTACCGCTGAAATGTGTAATTTTAACACTAGATGAATTTTGCTATGATTTATACAAATTAATATACATTTTGCAACGAAGAAATGCATAATTCGTTCGATAAAAATGTATAAAATTGAATAATAATTTCACAAAGTTTTTTTGAATTTTATTTAAGCGTTTTCTTTTTCGTGGAGATAAGTAGCAAAAATATGATCTCGTGCTTGGAGATAAGCATCATTGTTAGCAGTTGGGTGGACACGATTGGTTAATACGATCATCCCCTGATCCTCTTTACGATCTAAGATCAACCAAGTCCCTGTAAATCCGGTATGACTGATCATCAGATGTCGATCATTACTTGCATGGAGTAGTTTCCATCCCAAAGATCGACTATGCTCACCTGGAATTAATGTTTGATCTTTAAACATCATATCTATTGTTCTTGGTTCTAAAAGGCCTCCTAAATTATTCTCAATTAGTTGGTGACTGTACTTCAACAAATCATCAAGGGTTGCAAAAATCCCCGCACAACCGCATTCTTCACCTAGAATATATGCTTTAGGATCGTGAGCAGTTCCCCGAATCAATCCTCGTTTTTTTTGAATTTCTGTTGGAACAGAATTTTGCACTTCAGGTTTAAACCCAGCGCCTGCCATCTTTAATGGGTTGAGGACCTTTTGTTGAATTAATTTTTGAATTGGCTGCCCATAGAGTTGTTCTGCTATCCAACCAAGGTAAAGGAAATTAACATCAGCATACTTAATTTGCCTGTTCAAACTACTATCAACGTGTTGCTCAGTTAAGTACGCTTGCTTAAGGTCGTCAGCTGATAATTCATTGCGGTGCGGAATATAACCACAAATACCCGACGTATGGGTTAATAAATTGCGGATAGTGGGACGGGGATCCGTAAATTCAGGCAAATATTCTTTAACATGATCATCTAAAGAAAGTTTCCCTTCCTGAAGTGCAAGCGCAATTACCGGAACAGTACCGATAACCTTCGTTAATGAAGCGAGATCATACTGCATGCCATCACGAAGCTTTTCCTCATGTGGTTGACGTTCTGCCATGCCTTTGACTACCCGATATTCCTCATCGTGATCAAATAAAACATAACTAATTCCAGGAACGATTCCTGTATCAACCATCTGATTAAGTTTAGCGACTGTCTTCTGATATTGTTTTTCCATCATATTTTCCTCCATAACGTCCTCTTATTGTACCGCAATGTTGGATTCGCGGATTACTCAATCTCCCATTTCAATCCAATACAAAAAAGGCTCCAAACATCCACTTCACTAGACGTTTAGAGTCTTCTTCGTACTCAGATAACAGAGTTCTTCTATAAATTATTGCCAACGAATTGGCTGTTATACAAGTCAGCATAGAAGCCATTTTTCTTCATCAAGGATTCATGGTTCCCAGTTTCAAGAATATGACCATGGTTAAGAACAATGATCTTATCAGCATTCCGAATTGTTGACAACCGGTGAGCAACAACGAAACTTGTCCGCCCCTTTTGTAATTCTTCCATTGCTTTCTGGATTAATTCTTCTGTTCGCGTATCAACCGAACTAGTTGCCTCATCCAAAATCAATATTTCAGGGTTAGCTAAGAATGCTCGAGCAATAGTTAGTAATTGTCGTTGCCCTTGAGAAATGTTAGAAGCAGATTCATCAAGAATTGTGTCATACCCATCAGGCAATTCTCGAATAAAGTTATCGGCATGGGCTAGTCGAGCAGCCTTGTATACTTCCTCATCAGTGGCGTCTTCACGACCATACTTGATGTTGTCAAAGATAGTTCCCGTAAACAACCATGTATCCTGGAGAACCATCGCAATATGACTACGAAGTTCATCACGGGACATTGAACGAGTATTACGACCATTAAGGTAAATCTTCCCGCCATCAACATCATAGAACCGTTCCAAAAGATTAATGATTGTTGTCTTTCCGGCTCCGGTTGGCCCAACGATTGCAACCATCTCGTTAGGCATTGCTTTGAGGTTAAAGTTTTCAATTAACGGTTCGCCAGTATAGCTAAAGTTAACGTTAGCAAATTCAATCTTTGGCATTGGCTTTTCTTTGATTGGCGTAGGGTCAGCATCTGAAGGAGTCATTTCAGGTGCATCCAAAACTTCAAAGATCCGCTCAGCAGATGCAATTGTCTGTTGAATTGTACTACTCAAGTTGGCAATTTGCGTAATTGGTTGAGAGAACTGGTTTGTATATTGTAAAAACGCTTGAACATTACCTAAAGTAATCTGTCCATGAATCACTTCAATTGCCCCTACAACTGCAACCATTAAGTAACCCAAATTTCGAACAAAATTCATTAAGGGGAAAATCAAGATAGAGAAGAACTGAGCCTTCCAAGCAGCTTGGTAGTACCGATGATTCTTCTCGGCAAACTTTGCTTCTTCATCCTTTTCCTTGTTAAACGTCTTAACAATTGTATGACCGGCATAAGTTTCTTCCACTTGCCCATTGATGTTCCCTAATTCTGCTTGTTGCCGGCTGAAAAGTCGTTGAGCAGTTGGGGCAACAAAAGCAACAATTAATACGCTTAATGGCAAAGTAATTAGTGCGACCAACGTTAACTTCCAACTAATTGTGATCATTAAAGTCAGCACACCGACAAAGGTAATCACACTGGTAAAGATTTGAATTAAACTCTGTTGGAGCGTTCCAGCAATGTTATCCATATCGTTAACCATCCGACTCATGATATCACCATTGCTGTTCGTATCATAAAACTTAACTGGAACCCGCTTCATCTTCTCTTTTAGATCTTCACGAAGATTGTAGACCACTTTTTGTGAGATCCGGGTCATGATAATTTGTTGAACAAAACTAAATACACCGGAGAAAACATACAGCAGGATTACCGTAACACCAATTTGGAAAATCCGGTGAAAGTTAATAGGAAGACTCGTAAGGTGAACACCTTGACGCATTTCAGTATAACCACGGATTACGCCGTTATAAATAATTGTCGTTGCTTCCCCTAAAATTTTTGGTGCAAGGATTGATAAGATAACGGAGATAATCGCCAGAATAATTGAAAAGACAACACCCCAAGCCCAAGGCCGCAAATAAGCAAAGAGGCGCTTTGTAGTTGGCCAGAAATGTTGAGCTTTTTTCACTTGTCCACGTGGGCCATTATGCATTCTGTCCATCCCCTTTCTCGATTTGTGAGTAAACAATTTCTTGGTATATTGGGTTGTCCTTAATCAATTCCTGATGGGTTCCTTGACCAACAACCTTACCATCATCCAATACAATAATTAAGTCAGCATCAGCAACCGTTGATACCCGTTGAGCAACAATTACGCTCACAGCATTTTGTACTTGTTCATCCTTCTTCAATGCCATTCTCAATTCAGCATCTGTCTTGAAATCAAGTGCTGAGAATGAATCATCAAAAATATAAATTGAAGCAGGCTTAATAATTGTCCGGGCAATTGCTAATCGTTGCCGTTGACCACCAGAGAAGTTGCTTCCTGATTGCTCGACAACTGCATCTAAGCCACCTGCTTCTTTAACAAAGTCAGCTGCCTTAGCAATTTCCAGAGCATGCCACATTTCTTTTTCACTTGCTTGTGGATTACCAAACTGCAGATTTGAACGAATGGTTCCGGTAAAGAGAACTGCTTTCTGCTGAGTAATTGAGATTGCAGAATGTAACTCTTCCTGGCTTAATTTTTGAATTGGTGCTCCGTTAACTTTAATTTCACCGCTCTCAATATTGAATAGCCGTGGAATTAAGTTTACAAGGGTTGATTTCCCTGAACCCGTTCCACCAATGATCGCTAATGTTTGACCAGCCTTCACATTAAAATTAAGGTCCGTCAAAGCTAGGCGTTCAGCGCCCGAATACCTAAAGTTAACGTGATCAAAGCTCAGAGAAGCAGGTTGATCTTTTACAAAATGATCTTGTTCTTCTTGCTGTAAATCTTCAACGCTTGGTTGATGTTCTAAGACCGCATTAACCCGCGCTGCAGATGCAGATGCCCGTGGAACAAAAACGAAGACCATTGAAAGCATCATAAAGCTAATCATAATTTGGGTTGCATATGTCATAAATGCAATCAAATTACCAACTTGCATTGTCATATTAGCAATCAAGCGACTACCGAGGAGAATAATCCCAACGTTTGTCAGACTAAGAATTAGCGTCATCACTGGAAAAAGGAATGATACAAGCGTATATGCCTTAATTCCAGTATTAGTGTAATCAGCATTGGCATCCTTAAACCGCTTCTGTTCACGATCATCTTGACGGAAGGCACGAATTACCCGTACACCAGTAAGTCCTTCACGAAAGATTAAATTAATCCGATCAGTTTTTGTCTGAATGCTCTTAAAAAGCGGTACTGCAAAATACATTACGATGATGACTGCTACCGCAAGGATCGGCAAACTGATTAAGAAGACCTTCGTTAATCGTGGCTCACGAATATATGCCAACACACAAGCCGCAACTAACATTATTGGTGATTGCAGCATCATCCGTAAGACTTGCATCATTACGTTCTGAATCTGAACAATATCGTTAGTTGACCGCGTAATTAAGGAAGAATCAGCAAATTTACTCATATCACGACTGGAAAATTTCATGACATGGTGAAAGATTTGGTTCCGCAATTTTTCACCAACCTGCATTGATTGAGTTGCTGCAAAATAAACATTTCCTGCAGCGGCAACAATCCCAATCCCGGCAACCAGGAGCATCATGCCTCCTTCGTGCCAAACGTAGGAAAGATCACGCTTTACAATCCCATTGTTAACTAGATCAGACGTAATCGTTGGTAAATAAAGATCACACGCCACCTGGATTAACAGGAATAAAACGGCTAATGCGGTAGCCCACTTAACCAGATTATTTCGTGCGATTTTAATCATTCTTGTCACCTTCTTTTGTATTTTGCGGTAAACGTTCACCATAGTAGTGATGAAGATTACTTTCCATGCTATTGATAACCTTAACAAAGGTTGCTAGTTCGTCTTGATTTATTCCTGAAAGAATGTTCCTACCAAACTGATGGCGCTCTGCACGCATCTTTTGATAAGCCTTCTGCCCTTCTTCAGTTAGTCGAACATGGATCACCCGCCGATCCTCAGCTAATCGTTCACGTTTAATCATCTGATCACGTTCTAAACGCTCGAGTACTTCGGTTAGCGATCCTGGCTTTACTTTTGCCTTATCTGCTAGTTCGCGTTGAGATAACGGCTCTTTACTGAGGGCTAAGATATAAATAATCTTGCCTTGCCCTAAAAAAATTCCTGAATGCTTACGTTTCGAAAGTTTGTGCATCTGATGAGTTAATCCATACAAACTATGAAACACTTCATCATCTGTAATCATTTTTCCATCCCCTTATTGTTAGGTGCATAATCATTAGGTACGTAACTATTTATAATACACTTTCTTTTTCAAAGATCAACAATTCTTTCTCAAAAAGAAAAAGTCCCAGTATTTTCCTAACATTATGGTTAGAAATACTGAGACTAGCTCTATTTTTTATTGGTTGCTAATTGTTGGCTGGGTACTAATTGTTGGACCTTGGTTACTAATAGTTGCGCCACCACCGGTACTACCACCAGTGCTACCGCCACGGTAACCGCCGCCGTTTCCACCACCACGGTAGCCACCGCCACTATATGAAGTACCGCCACCAGTGCTTCCACTGTTGCCGCCACCATTTCCAGAGTTGCTGCTGCCACCGCCATTGTTACTACTGCTGGAGTGAGATGAACTATGACTGCTTGAAGCAGAACTTGATGAACTGGAACTAACAGCACTAGAAGATGATTCTGATGATGAACTTTCCTTCTGGTCCTTAATAGTAATGGTCTTCTTAACTTTCTTACTACCACGAGTTGCAATAATGTCATACTTGGCAGCATATTCGAAATCATACTTGATCGTTATCGGGCCATCACTCTTCTGTGCCTTAAAGGTCTTGTATACCTTACCGGTGTCATGACCAACAATCTTCACCTTTGTATTTGGTGAAACGATGATCTTCATTGGTGCAACACCATCACTGTTGAGCCGTGCCTTCTTAGAATCAAAGTTAATGTATACTTGATCCTCTTCTTCATCAGTACTACTACTGATTGCCTTAGTTTCTGTAATATCAGAATCAGACTTAGCATGATGATCTGCGTATACACTTCCGCCAAAGCTACCAACGATTACAAACAACAATAGCCAGTTAATGAATGCTCGACCCCGGCTAACGTAATTCTCACCACGCCGCATCCGTCGAACTTGACCAATATATTGAATAATCAGTAAAACTACTGCAATTATTCCGACAATTATAAGTACATTTTTTAAATTCATAATTAAAACACCATTTTATTTTTGAAAATTAAAAATCACACTATTTAAGTGTAACATGTTTGACTGATATTCTTAATTACTTTTATTAAAATAATTGTTGATTTTTCAAAAAAAGACTGAAGAATCAAATCCTCAGTCTAATAACTAATACCCTGATCACCCGCACGGGGATATAAAAAGCCTTTCTAATAAGGTTTATACCCTCTTTTGACTCAAGTTTGACTCAGATTAAATATTTCCTAATTTTTCAACAATTGCATTATCATTTTTAGTTTTGAATTCATCAATAAGATACGCATAAACTTTTAAAGTAATATTAACGTTAGCATGTCCCAAACGTTTACTAATGGCATATATATCAATACCTTGACCAATTAAATAAGCAACATGTACATGACGTAAGGAATGAAAATGAAATTCTTGTTTAGGAATCCCTGCTTCCTTCATAACCTCATGCAGGCATTTATTCAATGCATTGGACGTAGGGATAGTACCAAACATATTTCTAAACACCATCGTTGAACCATTAGCTCTTAAATCTCCAAGATATTCTAATAATTCACGATTAACCTTAATAACACGATTACTTGAACTTGTTTTGGTAGGTTTGAATGCTTTCCCCTTTTCATCCCACGACTTGCTTATTGAAATCGTAGAATGTAAGAAATCAATATCATTCCAAGTTAATGCCTGTATTTCACCTTTTCTCATTCCCGTATAAATCGCTGTAAGTATCATATATCGACTAGTGTAATGTTGATCTAACTTATCCACAGTGAACTTCTTTAACTTTTGTAATTCACTGTTGTTAAGATACTCGACCTTACGTGTCCGGCTAGCATCATATGATATCTCAACATTATTAGTAAAGTTCTTATTAATAATGCCATCATCCACAGCATAATCTATACAAGTATGACAAGCCCCCTTTAGCTTTCTAACACTTTCATAAGAATGATTTTTACCATACCAATTTATGAAGCCTTGATAATCGCTCCGGCGTATATCTTTAAGTTTCTTTTGCTTAAAGTATTTTTCCACATAATTACCAATAAGTTCGTACTGGTACTTACCACTATGACTTTTGACCTTATTTGCTTTATACAACTCAAACCATTTACGATAATAGTTAGTGAATGAAATATCAATAAAATCAATATTAGATTCCTCTAGTTCAAGTTTAAGCTTCGTTGCTGCTTCTTTAGCATCACGCTTTAATTTAAAGCGCCCCTTAGCCTTCCGTTGCTTACGGTTACCATTACCATCGCGATAATTAACATAGCCATAATATCCATTATTAGTCTTCTTTACAGTAGTTCCAATGTATCCCATATTCTCAGAGTCCTTTGATCATTAAGTCAGCACAGATAATAAGAAACTTTATCGTTACATAATGATTTAAGGATCACGTTACTGTCATTCTATGAATATATTAACTTTAACTACTTGTTTCCATTTTAGAAAAATAATACCAATTTTCGTTACTAAATTCCTTGCTAACACTATGTATAGCAATACATATTTCTTATTATTCCATGCTTATAATATGAGATCCCTTCCTTCATAGTTTAATCGTGAATGAAAATATGCTTCAAAGCTACACTGTTTATATTACTTTGATTAAATGCACTATAAATTACTTAATAAATCATCAATCTTTTCGTGCGATTCATCTTTTTCATAATTAACCATCCCATCACTAATTCCATTAGAATAAAAAAACAAGTCTCTTAATTTTTCCATGGCTTTATCATTATTTGCTAGTTTTATATAATTAAATAATTTGTAAAAAAGTGTAATCGTTGATAAATCCAAATTATTTAGTTCGCTCTCTTTAAAGATATTCATTTCATCTTTAAAAGAATTCAATAACTTATTTCGTCTAGTTTCTTCTTCAGCATGATGATCATTTCCTTTTATCTTTATATACCGACCTTCTTTATTGGTGTACCCCTCGAACTTTCCCTGAAGACCTATTTCTTCCAACGCTTTAACAAATCTTTCCGCAGAAGTTCCGTAAATAAGGTAATCAACAGAAACATTCCCACGTTCGGCAATTGCTTTCAATCGTTCGTCTTCCGGTTTTGCAGTACCTTTTTCCCAGCGAGAAACGGCAGCCTTACTAACAGGTGGATTAAAGCGCTTACCAAATTCTTCCTGGCTTTCTCCTAATTTTTGCCGAATCTTCTTTATCCTTTCACCAACTAGTTTCTTATCCATTTATTTCACCCCATAAGTTAACCATCATAATTAACTATATTTTAATGACTCATCACTATATAGTCAACTAAATAACAGTATTAAAGTTATATTTGATAAATAATCTGAAATTTCATTTTAAATAAAGTTAACCAGATTGTTTACAAATAAATCAAAATGGTTTACGATAATTACACAAACTATTTTACTGCATTTGTTTTTAACAAGAAAGGACTGATCACGTGAACTTTGTATCTAAGGCATCCATCCCGGATGATTTTGCTACTGCTATCAAGGAAGAAATCCTGAGTACTATTATTCAGACCCGGGAATCATCACTCAATAGTCAATTCCCGCCTTATCTTTCAAAAGCGCAGGCTGCTAAGTATTTGGGCATCTCTACTCAAACTCTAACCGAATGGATGTTAAATTCCAATCTTCATTTACCTTACAAGAAGATCGGCAAGACTTACCGTTTTAGTCGACTTGAGCTTGATCATTTCATGACTAGTACTGGAGGTGATCATTAAATGTCTACTAAATATCATGTTGAATTGGATGACTGTCAAGAGCGCTCGATTCAGCAGATGATTAATGACAATCACTTTTGGCCAGCAAATTGCCCACCAAGCAGTGTTGGACAGCTCAT
>JAHLFK010000062.1 GCA_018883805.1 Candidatus Limosilactobacillus merdavium
TTAATCATCTAGTCTCAATGCATTCTCAATCACTAGCACTTCCTGTGATAAGGCTAGAAGCTTACTCCATCGCTACATTATTTCTTAGCAGATTTATTTGTTGGCAATATCATACTAGGTTACATTAGAAATTGTCAATACTTTTATTAGAATTTTCTAATTTTATCTACAAAAAAACTTCTGCCATCCATCCCTCAAACGTCAGAAGTCCCTTTACGTTTGCTTTATTCTTCGCTTTGACTATCTTCCCAAACCTTACGGATCATAGAATACTTAAGATCACCAATCTGGCTTACTTGATACTTAGCTTTCTTAAGTTCGGTTGCATCGCCAACTCCAATTGAAATTATCCCCGGCTCATTCATTAATCGAATTTGTTCAGCGTTGGTCCCAATTCCAATGCAATCAGCTGGTTGAACATCCAACTTTTGGCTTGCTCTTAAATAAGGATTTCCTTCATCCTCTGGAGAAACAAAGATATCAAAGAAATCATCAACATTTAATTTTTGCAAGATCTCCTTAGCGTGGCCGTCAACATCATTCACTGCCATCTCAATATAGTGATCATAAAAGTTATTGATTAAACGTTTAGCATTAGGGAAAAGTTTATCCTCACTGATTCCTTCAATTGCTTTACTGTACATTTCATATTGTTCATTTAGTAGTTCATCTTTGTCAGCATCTGTTTGATTAAAATGCTTCAAGATCACATCTAATGCTTGGTGACGATCCAATCCGGCTAATTGAGAAGCCATCTTCCCTGGAAGCCCCATTCCAAACTCATACATTGCTAGATCGCGCCATGCCTGAAATTGAAGTTCATCAGTATCAAGAATCACTTGGTTTAAACTAAGAATTGCGCCCTTCATTTCTTCATCCCCTTTTATTATTCCTAATTTCTACTTTACCGATACTAATAGCCATATTCAAATATTTTTTCTTAGGTATTTCGCTGGCTAAATGCAAAATTTCAAAAAATCGCCAAATAAATTTTAAAAAGTACTTGCTAAATTAATGTTAAATTGATATTATAATTTGTGTTGTCAATGTTATGGGCAGTTAGCTCAGCTGGCAGAGCAACGGACTCTTAATCCGTGGGTCCAGGGTTCGATCCCCTGACTGCCCATCATAACAAAAAAGAGACTGAGATTTTTCTCAGTCTCTTTTTTATTCTCTTAAATAATTTATTCCCCAGGCTTGTAGTCTTTATCAATACTGGTTTGATTGTCTTACCAGATACTGAATCGGCATTTGCTTGATTGATTTGGTCAAAGTCATAGAACTTTTCAGTCTTATCAAAGTCAAACATTCCAAGTTTATAGAATTCAATTAACCGTGGAATATCGACTTGAGGAATTGAGTCACCCATGTTAACACCAACAATTGTCCGGTCGCTTGGGCAAAGGTCGTTCCAGGTATCAACATCGATATGGTTTGCAGTAACAGCAACTGGTGCTAGTGTCCCACCTTGAGCAAGAGCTTGAATAGCATCTTCCATTACCTTCGTAACACCGGTAGTATCGACAATGTAGTCAACACCCTTACCATCAGTCAAATCTTGGATGGTCTTAACCATATCTTGTTCATCAGTGTTAATTGCATCAGTAGCACCTAACTCTTTAGCCAATTCAAGACGTTCTGGGACTCGGTCAATTGCAATAACTTTTGTGCATCCAGAAATCTTACCAGCCATCATTGCGGCTAATCCAACGGCACCTGTTCCAGTAACTGCAATTGTTGATCCTGGTTCTGGCTTTAATGTATTGAAGACTGTTCCTGAACCAGTAACATAACCACAGCCTAATGGTCCAAGCTTCCGCAAGTCGAGATCTTTAGGAACTTTAACTGCATTCCGTTCACGAACTACAGTAGTTGTTGTGAATGAAGATTGATCAAACATATCATCAACTTGGTGACCGTTTTCTGTAAAGTGAGCACTGCCATCTGGACGGACACCTGAAAGGTTATTAGCATCATAGTTCAAGCACTTTGTCGGCATTCCTTTCAGACAGTTAATACAATCTCCACAACCATAGAATGAAAGAATTACATGGTCCCCGGGCTTGAAGTTTTTAACTTCTGGCCCAACTTTTTCAACAATCCCGGCACCTTCATGCCCAAGAATGATTGGGTAGCCAATCTCAGCGTCACCTTTACGCAAAGCCTCATCTGAGTGACAAATTCCTGAAGCAACCATATGGATTTGAAGGTCATCTGCTTGCATATCAGCTAATTCAACATCGTCACGAATATCAAATTTAGCACCCTTTTGATCAACAATTGCGGCTGTAATTTTCATAAAAAACATCTCCTGTTTATGTGCCAAGCAACGCATCCAATGATCATCATATCACAATAAAATGTTTAGTATTCAACTTTTAGTAAGCGCTTTCTTCAAGACAGATTAAAAAGGTGGGAATATCAGTACAATTTCCCACCTTAAATTTTGTGAATTATCTTTCATTTATATGAATAACATTTCATATATATAAAGAGGGAGATAGAAGTCAAATTGGCTTCTATCTCCACTTCTTTTCATTTAGCCCTTCGATGCACTTGCTTAATAAGTGAGATTGCTTGTGGATCTGTTATTCCATGATTAATTTGCCATGCACGGTAACGAACTTCGCTAGTAGGCACCCAGCGTTCTCCTACCCGAGTTTCATTAATTCTCGGCGCAGCATCCGGTCCAAATCCTTTGCCAGGCTTAATTCGGTCTAATCGCCAGCTAGGATAATCAATCACTCTAGCATTAGGTGTTTGTTCATGCCACCGTGCTTCATAGTTCCAACCGGCTACTTCCCAAGTAAATTTAATTTGGTGATAGCCACTTTTTTACTGATGTTCACAATGTGCGCTTGCAGGAATCCGCCAGGGAGCTGTTGAGCGAAGCAAATCATCCTCGTTTTTCATTAAAGGGTCACTTCACCAACAACATTGGTATCAAAGAATTCTGAAATTTGGTGAACATCCATCTTCTGTCCTAATGCCCACATCAATTTAGTAATAGTGCTTTCGGAAGTCATATCGTGGGCACTAATAGCTCCCTTTAATAAGGCTTCACGACCAACTTCATATTTTGTCAGATCGCTTCGTTCATATAGACATTGGCTAGTTGCAATTACAGGAATACCTTGTTCAATCAGCTCACCAATTGCGCCAACCATATTCCGTCGAATGAAGTTCATTCCACCAAGGCCATATCCTTCAATAACAATTCCCTTACAGCCATTATCAACCATGGCAAAGAGAAGTTTAGGATCGAAACCAGGAAAAAGCTTTACGAGCGAAACATGCGGATCTATCTCAGTATTTAACATACATTTTTCAGCATGAGGAAACTCCGCCTGTTGCTCATCAAATACAAGGCCATCTGAAGTTACTGTAGCAATCGGTGGGACATTAACACTCTCAAATGCATTAAAGTTAGTCGTCCGAACCTTCACACTTCGGCAGCCCAACATTACCTTATCATTAAAGGATAAATAAATTCCTGGACGCTCTTTAGCAGCTGCTGCAAAAGCTAATCGTAAATTATCTGGAGCATCACTAAGGATGACATTAATCGGCACCTGACTTCCAGTAAGAACTACTGGGATATTTATTCCTTGTAGCATAAACGACAACATTGATGCTGTATATGCCATCGTATCGGTCCCATGAGAAATAACAATTCCATCATAATCATTCCGGTATTCGTAAACTTTTTTAGCAATAAATTTCCATTCTTCAGGTTGGATATTCGATGAATCCAACTGTAAGATATCCCGAACTTCAATTTCATATGGCAATTGTCCAAGTAGCTTAATTAGTTCTTCACCAGATTCTTTTGGTACTAAGCCAGAATCTGAAGCTACAGATGCAATTGTTCCACCAGTTGAAAGTAGTAATAATTTCTTTGTCATGGTCCCTACTCCTACTAAGTATTTAGGAGAATTATACAACAAAATTTTATCGTAAGTGTGTCTATTAATTATCTTCAGACACCAAAAAAGGCTTCTAATATCTAAATTGTTCTAGACATTAGAAGCCATTATTTTCTAGTCCCGTATTTCCCGGGAAATAAATTTTAATAACGAACGGTTCGCTTTTGATTAGCCTTAACGACAACAAAGACAACCACTAAAGTAGCGAAGACCGCAACAGCACAAACAATAAATAGGGAACGGTAGCTAGAAAGTTCAATCAAGGCCCCTCCAAATAGTGGCCCAATTGCTTTCCCTAATGATGAAAAGGCATTTAAGATTCCCTGATACTTACCTTTAATCGCAACCGGTGATAACTCGTTTACAATTGCCGGCATTGTTGGAAAGGCAGTTGCCTCACCAATTGTTAGGATTGTCATTGCTAATACAAACCAAATGTAGGACTTAGCAAATAGTAATAGGACAAATGAGAAACCAACAGTAAAGATTCCAAGGAACACTTGGAGATAAAGATTAGTATGATATCGATTAATCCACGTAATAATTAATTGGATAATCACAATCAGGACCCCGTTAAGTGTCCAGAGCAAACTATACTTTGTCATGGAAATCCCCTGGTCGGTCATAAAGACTGAAAGGTTACTTGCCCACTGTTCATACATGGTCCAAATGATCATTAATGCCGCAAAGAACGTCCAGCTAATCACTAAATTGCTGACAGGCATCTTAATATTTTTAGCCTTCTCGACTTCAACATCAACTTCACGATCATTCTTCTGTTCACTTTGGTTATCCTTAAAGAAAACAAAGACAACTGCACTAAAGAGAACATAAAGGATCGTCGTAATCAAAAACATTGGAGAAATATTTCCATGAGAATATTGGTAAAGTGGGCCAACAATTGTCGTTCCAATCACCATCCCCAAGTTATTAGCAAAGTACAGCATGTTAAAGACATACCGACCATCTTGCCCTGATTGGGTTCCGTAAGAGTTCACCATGGTAATGATCCACCCGTTCATGAAGCCAATCCCAGTTAATAGGATCCCATAAACTGGCCAACCATTAAAGACAATCAATAACGCCATGATGATAGTGGCAGTAACTGTTCCGCCAAGCATCAATTGCCGAGGATTTTTCTTATCGAATAATGTCCCAGCAATATAACTTCCCACAACGTTAGCACCCGAATACAATAATAGGACAATCCCTGAAACAGTTAGTGATTCATGTAATTGTTGGTGCATATAAATGGTAGTTAACGGCCAAACAAAACTATTACCGATACTTCCCAAAAACATTCCTAGCAGCAACCATTTTAATTCAATTCCTTGACGGTTCATTTTACGCCTCCTCTTTTTTCCTAAAACGCACAAAAGGGCCCCTACGATCTCTCTTAGATGCCCTTACTTATTCTATTTATTGGTTATTCTCTTCTGGAATATAGGAAACGGAAGCAAATTTATTGTAAGACTTGGCAAACAATAATTTGACCGTTCCCCGTGGACCACTACGGTTCTTTTCAATGATGACTTCAACTTCACTAACATTTGAACCATCATCATCATTTTGCTGGTTATTATTTTGATTATCCTCGCTATCATCATCCTCATCATGTTCATAATAATCATCACGATAGAGGAAACTAACAATATCCGCATCCTGCTCAATTGACCCAGATTCACGAATATCAGAAAGTACTGGCCGTTTATCCTGCCGTTGTTCAACTCCCCGAGAAAGCTGTGACAATGCAATTACCGGTACTTCCAATTCCTTAGCGAGTTTCTTCAATTGCCGTGAAATTTCAGAAACTTCTTGTTGTCGATTATCGGGATTAGTCCCTTCAATCAACTGGAGGTAATCAATTACGATTAATCCAAGATTACCCTTTTCCTTTGCTAATCGTCGACAACGCGCACGAATTTCCGCGACTTTGATTCCCGCAGTATCATCAATGTAAATATTAGCCTTAGAAAGAGAACCAGTTGCAATAAACAAGCTATTCCACTCGTCCTGGGTTAATTGACCCGTCCGCAAGTGATTAGCGTTAATATTTCCTTCAGCACAAATCATCCGGTTAACAAGTGACTCTGCACCCATTTCCAAACTGAAGATTGCTACAGCAGTATCTGAACTTGTGGCTACATTTTGCGCGATATTCAAAGCAAATGCAGTCTTCCCCACGGCTGGCCGGGCAGCAATGATAACTAGCTCATCTTTATGTAAACCAGTTGTCATTTCATCTAACTGCTGATATCCAGTCGATAACCCCGTAACTTCACTATCATTCTTTGATAGGTCATTTACGTGCTTCAGGGACGTCTCTAAGACATCCTTGATATTTTGAAAACCGTTTTGCGTATTATCCTGAGAAACCTGCATAATCTGCTGCTCAGCGTTATCAAGCAGGTCAGAAACGCTATCATTGTCGGCATAACTATTATTAATAATCTTAGTGGCAGTATTAATCAACCGCCGTCGAGTAGCCTTATCATGAACAATCTTCGCGTAGTAAGCAACATTGGCAGCTGTTGGCACCGCTGTAGCAAGTTCGGCAATGTAGGCAACCCCGCCAATGTTTTCAGTTTGATTGTCCTTGTCCAACGCGCTCCGCATTGTCACCACATCAATTGGTTGATCTTCATCATTCAGATCAACCATCTTTTGAAAGATAATTTGATGGGCCTTACGGTAAAAATCGCGTGGCTCTAAATATTCCATTGCATCAGCCAGGGCATCCTTACTTAAAAAGACAGCTCCAAGAACTGCCTTTTCCGCATCAATGTCCCGTGGCTCTTCTTGCACTGGTGCATTATCCATGACGATACGCTCCTTTATCCAATGAGCTTACTTTTCAGCGATATGAACCCGAATTTCAGCCATTACTTGTGGGTGCAATTTGATTGGCACATTAACATAACCTAACGCCTTAATTGGTGCCGCAAGTTCAATCTTCCGCTTATCAATCTTAACGTTAAATTGTTTTTGTAGTGCAGTTGCAATTTGCTTAGTTGAAATTGAACCAAACATCCGGCCATCTGTTCCGGCCTTACCACTCAATTCAACAACAGTCTTATCATCTTCTAGAACTTTCTTCAACTCTTTAGCTTCAGCAAGTTCTTCGGCTGCGTGCTTTTCTTCAGCACGTTGTTGACCAGCTAATTGACTCATTGCAGCATGGGTTGCTTGCTTAGCTAATCCCCGCTTAATGAGATAATTTTGTGCATAGCCATCAGGCACATCTTTTACTTGTCCACGCTTTCCACGACCGCGAACATCTTGAACAAAAATAACTTTCATCCTAGTCACTCCTCCGTTGATTCTTCACTACTATCATCCTCTGTTTTGCCTAATTGGTCAATCAGAGTTTGTTTAACTTGTTCTATTGTTTGCCCTTTAATTTGCGTTGCGGCATTAGCAAGGTGACCACCGCCACCCATCTTTTCCATAATCAATTGGACATTAACGTCTCCCATTGAACGAGCAGAGATGCAGACCATTCCATCAGCCCGCTTAGTAATAACAAAGGATGCTTCTACTCCATTGACTTGTAATAGCATATCAGCTGCTTGGGCGGCTGTAACAGGATCATAAGTTTGATCCTCTTCACCAGCACAAATAGCAATCGAATCACTTAATTCTGCATGGGAAATTAAGTGGTTTCGTTTCATAAAACTATCGGCATTTTCTTTCATGAACATTTGAATCATCATGCCATCAGCCCCAGCAGACCGTAAATAACTTGCTGCATCAAATGTCCTCGTCCCTGCACTCTTAGTGAAGGACTTTGTATCAATCTGAATTCCCGTCAGCATAGCAGTAGCTTCCAGCTTATTCAAGCCCTTACCTTCTCGTGGCTGATATTCAAACATTTCTGTAATCAGCTCACAAGTAGATGAAGCATATGGTTCAATATAAACCAGCAAAGGATTCTCAGGGAATTCTTCTCCTCGACGGTGGTGATCAATAATTACTAAACGGTTTTGCAATTTCTCATAGAGATCAGGAGCAATTGTAATTCCCTTTTTAGCATGATCGACCATTACCAATAAACTGCTTGGCGTTACTTTTTCTAATGCCTCATCAGGAGTAATCACATGCTCTTTAATCTCCTGATAATTATCCATCTGCTTCAAAAGCCGTTGGATATCTGAATGTGCCTGCTCATCATCAATTACAATCCAACATTCGCGGTTATTCATCTCCGCAATCCGGCGAATCCCTAAACAAGCACCTAGGGAGTCCATATCTGGGTTTTTATGGCCCATTACAAATAATTGATCTGCCTGTGCCATCAATTCTTGAAGTGCCTGACTAATCATCCGTGCCCGTACTCGGGTCCGTTTTTCCATCGGGTTAGTCTTTCCACCATAGAACCGTGCTTCTGAATCGTGAGCCCGGACAACTACTTGATCACCACCACGACCAAGGGCTAGATCAAGGTTGTTTTGTGCAGTATCTGCTAATTTTACCAGATCATTTTGGCCATAAGCAATTCCCACACTCAAAGTTACTGGTGAATTTTGCTTAGAAGTATTTTCCCGAATAATATCAAGGATCTTAAACTTCTTTTCCTCTAATCGCTTTAATGAAATTTGGTGACCGATAATTAAGTAGTTATCATCATCAATTACCTTCATCAAAAGGTGGTTCTCTGCGGCCCACTTACTAATTTCTGATGTGACATAGTTGTGTAGGTTAGAAACATCAGAATCGCTCATCCCCTGGGTCAATTCAACATAGTTATCTAAGTAAATATTCCCTAAGAAGATTTGTTGCTGCTTGTACCGCTTATTAATCTCTTCATAGTTCGTCACGTCCATCATATAGAGAACGTGATTATCCTTTTGTACCCGAAATTCAAATTGCCGATCTTTCCAGGTTACAATTGCAGGCTGTTTATCATTTCGATGCTCATTTTCCAGCTTTGCTAAGTCACTATCGACTTCTTTAATATTCTTGCCGACAACTACCTGCAGATCGAAATACTTTGCCATATATGGATTAATCCACTGAATTTCCCCCTGCTTATTCATCAAGATCATCCCCACTGGCATTTCGAGTAAGGCTTCTTGTTGACCTTGTTCAACTTGATAAGTAAGGTTAGCTAAATATTCATGTGCATCAACCACAATTGTCCGCAGACGACTAATGCTAAATTGACCCCCGAACAATGTAATCACTAAAACAACCAATCCAAGGATCCAATTAATATAAAATCCCAGTACTAGACTGAGAAGGGTTAACGTAATAATGTAAAAGAAATTCCAACGAACTGCTGACTGTTTAAACAGCTCTCGCCAGTATTCTCGACTAAAAAGATCTCTCATACTGGTCCTCCCGATTTTTAACATTTTCTTTAGTTCTTTATGTTTTGTTAAATAAATCAGTATCTATAATATCACATTGCCCTATTTAACTTCATCTCATCGCATCGGAACTAAGAAAATTATTTAAATAATAAAAAGACTGGGAATAAATCCCAGTCTTTTTATTATACGGAATTAGTCTTCAGCAACAAATGGCAAAAGACCCATGATCCGTGCACGCTTAATAGCGATTGTTAACTTCCGTTGGTTCTTAGCACTAGTGCCTGTAACCCGACGTGGTAAAATCTTACCCCGTTCAGAAATGAACCGACGTAATAAATCAGTATCTTTGTAATCGATGTAGTCGATGTGGTTTGCGGCGATAAAGTCGACTTTACGACGACGACGGCCGCCACGACGTTGTTGTGCCATGAAATTACCCTCCTATCTGGTTAAAAAATATTTTAGAATGGTAATTCGTCATCAGATAAGTCAATGGATTGACCATCATCCCCATTATTAGGGAATTGATTATCTGGTTGGCTTGGTTGATTATCGTTACCACCAAAGCCGTTTGACGAATTAGACTGAGGAGCATTATTTCCAGGTTGTGGTTGATTATTGTTGTACTGTGGTTGACCTTGACCGCCAAATGGTTGTTGGTTGTTGCCATATTGTTGTTGGCTACCACCATTTTGACGAGGTTCAAGCAGTGCAAAATTATCTACAACAACTTCAGTAACGTAAACCCGATTACCTTGTTGGTTTTCGTAGTTCCGGGTTTGAATCCGGCCTTCAATCCCAACTAAGGAACCTTTATGGGTAAAGTTACTAAAGTTTTCAGCGGACTTGCGCCAAATAACGCAATTGATGAAGTCAGCATCCCGATCACCATTTTGGTTTCGGAATTGACGATCAACAGCTAATGTAAAAGATACAACAGCTGTACCACTGGTTGTGTACCGCAACTCAGGATCTCTTGTTAAGCGCCCAGTAAGTACTGCACGATTAATCATTAGATCTCGTCTCCTCTCTATAATTGAAGATCAAATTAAGCTTCACGCTTGATGATCATGTGACGTAGGATATCATCGCTGAACTTAGCTAAACGATCGAATTCGTTTAAGGCTTCGTCAGTGTCGGTAGTAAGGTTTACCACGTGGTAAGTACCTTCAGTGTACTTTTCAATTGGGTAAGCAAACCGGCGTGTTGACCAATCCTTGGAATCAGCGATAGTTGCACCATTGTCTGTAAGAATCTTGTCGAAACGAGCTACAAGGTCGCTCTTTGCTGATTCTTCCATGTCAGGACGAATGATGTAAGTAATTTCATATTTACGTGTTTCCATGAATGTTACACCTCCTTATGGACTCTGGCTCTTCTCGTAAAATTTGGGAAGAACAAGGAGAGTAGACGTCTGTTACGTATACTCACAAGAATAAAATATACCACAGACATTGGTTTAAAACAAGGAACAGGTAACAAGAAAATCCTGATTTTGCGGTCTAATTAATAAAGACGTAACAAACCAGGATTCTTATTTTATTTATTCAGTTTTTTCTTCGGTAGTTGCACTTTCGCTACTTTCACTTGTGGTTGAGTCATCGTTTGCTGAAGATTCATCTTCATCATCTTCGTTACTTTCCTTTTCAACCTTAGCAATCGTAGCAACCCGGGTACCAGGATCCATCTTGATTAAGTGAACACCTAATGCTGAACGACCAGTTTGCGAAACAGTTTCAACACCGAACCGGATAATGACACCATGATCAGTAACTAGCATGATATCTTCATCACCCTTAACAGTAGTGAGACCTACCAGTGGACCATTCTTCTTAGTGACGTTAACGGTCTTAACACCAAGGCCGCCACGACCCTTAATTGGGTATTCAGTAGCCGGCGTTTGCTTACCATAACCTAACTCACTAATAACTAGGACATTGCTGTCTGCGTCAAGCGGAGCAGTCCCAATGACATAATCATCATCACGGAGACGAATTCCCCGTACACCAGCAGCAGCACGTCCCATTGACCGCACAACTGAAGAATTAAAGCTCAAAGCGTAACCATGGTGAGTACCAATAATCATATTTTGTTGATCTTTTACAATATCAACCTGGATTAATTCGTCATCATCATGAAGGTTAATTGCCTTCAAACCGTTACTCCGGATATTCTTAAATTCTGTAACTGGTGTCCGCTTTACTGTCCCTTGCTTGGTAGTAAAGAAGAGGAACTTGTCGTCATCATTAGTCTTGTGTGAAACGTTAATGACAGCACTAATCTTTTCTTTATTATCGATTCCGAGAAGGTTAATAATCGGAATTCCTTGAGCAGAACGACCATATTCTGGAATTTCATAGCCCTTCATGGAGTAAACTTTTCCAGAATTAGTGAAGAAGAGTAAGAGATCATGAGTATCACTGGAGATCAATTGTTCAATAAAGTCATCCTTATGAACTCCCATCCCCTTAACACCACGACCGCCACGGTGTTGAGACTTAAATTCATCAACTGGTAATCGCTTAATGTAACCATTGTGGGTCAAGGTAACAATAATTGATTCTTCTTCAATCAGATCTTCATCTTCAATATTGGTGATGTCACCAACTTGCAGTTCAGTCCGACGCTTATCACCGAACTTCTTTTGAATTTCCAATAATTCATCATAAATGATTTGGTTAATCCGTTCTTGGTGAGCAAGAATATCTTTGTAATCAGCGATTGAAGCCATCAATTTCTTGTACTCTGATTCAATCTTTTCCCGTTCCAATCCGGTCAACCGAACCAACCGCATATCAAGGATTGCTTGAGCTTGACGATCAGACAATCCATAATTTTCTATCAATTGATTCTTAGCGATTTCACTTGTTTGTGAATTACGGATAATGCTAATAATTTCATCGATGTGGTCTAAGGCAATCCGTAAACCAGCAACAATATGTGCCCGGTTTTCGGCCTTCTTCAAATCAAATTGTGTCCGCCGACGAACAACGTTTTCTTGGTGTTCAAGATAGTATTGAAGAATTTCCTTTAATCTGAGGACTTTTGGTGCACCATTAACAATTGCAAGCATATTGAAGTTAAAGGTGGTTTGCATCAAAGTCATCTTGTACAAATTGTTCAAGATAACTTCGGCACTCGCATCCCGACGAACATCAATGACAATCCGCATCCCTTCACGGTCAGTTTCATCATTGACATCAGTAATTCCATCAATTTCCTTGTTTCGTGCTAAGTCAGCGATCCGCTCAATTAACTTAGCCTTATTTACCATGTATGGAATTTCATGAACAACAATCTGTTGCTTACCGTTCTTGCGTTCCTCGATGTCTACCTTAGCCCGAACAATGATTGTTCCTCGTCCAGTTTCGTAAGCCTTACGAATACCAGACTTACCCATTACAACACCACCGGTTGGGAAATCTGGGCCAGGCAAGGCCTTCATCAAGTCTTCAGTTGTTGCATCAGGGTTATCCATCAAGACATGAATGGCACTAATTACTTCACCCAAATTATGAGTAGGGATGTTAGTTGCCATCCCAACGGCAATCCCTGAAGCACCGTTAACAAGCAGATTTGGGAACCGTGCTGGCAAAACAGTTGGTTCCTTTTCCGTACCATCATAGTTATCTTGGAAATCAACAGTGTCTTTGTTGATATCCCGTAACATTTCAACGGCAATCTTGCTCATCTTAGCTTCGGTATACCGCATGGCAGCAGGGCTATCACCATCAATTGACCCAAAGTTACCGTGACCATCAACTAACATATACCGGTAACTAAAGTCTTGTGCCATTCGAACTAACCCTTCGTAAATTGAAGAGTCACCATGGGGGTGGAACTTACCCATAACATCCCCAACAATCCGGGCAGACTTCTTATATGGCTTATCAGGAGTAACCCCTAATTCATTCATCCCGTACAGGATCCGCCGCTGTACTGGTTTTAACCCATCCCTAACATCAGGAAGGGCCCGGGAAACGATAACACTCATGGCATAGTCCAAGAATGAGTTCTTCATTTGGCTAGTCAAGTTAACGTCAGTAATCCGGTTATTTGATAGATCGTTTTCAGCCACTATCGTTGTTCCTCCTTCTTAGTTTAAAACCGCAGCATCACAAAGGAGCTGAAGGACTTATCTGTCTTGTAGATTCATAATTCTGTCAGTAAGTTACAGATCAAGGTTTTCTACAAACTTAGCGTTCTTTTCAATAAATTCTCGACGTGGTGTAACCTTGTTTCCCATCAACATTGGGAAGATTTTATCTGCCGCTTCAGCATCGTCAAGGTTAACCCGGAGTAAATGCCGCTTTTCAGGATCCATGGTAGTTTCCCAAAGCTGTTCAGCATCCATTTCACCAAGACCCTTGTACCGTTGAATGACTGGCTTGGGGCTTGGTTGAAGAGAATTTACAACCCGCTCAAGTTCTTCATCTGATTCAATGTACTTAACAAATTTACCTTGCCGAACCTGGTATAGAGGTGGTTGGGCAATATATACATAGCCATGCGTAATCATTGGCTTCATGAAGCGGTAGAACAATGTCAAAAGCAATGTCCGAATGTGGGCACCATCGACATCGGCATCGGTCATAATAATCAGCTTGTGGTAGTTAGCTTTAGTGATATCAAAGTCATCGCCAAATCCAGTTCCCAAAGCAGTAAATAAAGACCGAATTTCATCGTTTGCTAATACACGATCAAGGGTTGCCTTTTCAACATTTAGGATCTTTCCTCGAATTGGCAGAATTGCTTGAGTCAACCGTGAACGTCCTTGCTTAGCAGAACCACCGGCTGAGTCCCCTTCGACGATAAACAATTCGGAGATATTTGGATCTTTACTGGTGTTATCTGCTAATTTACCTGGCAGGTTACTAATTTCAAGGCCACTCTTCTTCCGCGTAACTTCACGTGCCCGTTTAGCAGCAACCCGTGCCTTAGAAGCTAATTGCCCCTTTTCAATAATTTGCCGTGCTTCATCTGGATGTTCTAATAAGAAGCGGTTAAAGGTAGCAGCAAAGACGTGATCCGTTGCTGTCCGTGCATCAGAATTACCAAGCTTAGTCTTTGTCTGTCCTTCAAATTGTGGATCAGGGTGCTTAATTGAAACAACCGCAGTCAATCCTTCACGAACATCATCACCTGAAAGGGTCTCATTATTCTTCAAAAGGCCTGCCTTATGTCCATAATCATTTATTACCCGGGTTAAGGCCATCTTGAATCCAGTTTCGTGGGTACCACCTTCATAGGTGTGGATGTTGTTAGTAAAAGTTAATAGTTCACTCCGATATGAATTTGTATATTGAAGTGAGACTTCGACAGTAATTCCATTTTCCCGACCTTCAACGTAAATTGGTGGTTCAAAAAGGGTTTCCCGACCTTCGTTTAAGAAGTCAACATAGTGGCGAATACCACCTTCATAATGGAATTCTTGTCGTTCTGGATTTTCATCCCGTTTATCTTCAATTGTGATCTTTAAGCCCTTGTTCAAGAAGGCTAATTCACGCAAACGGTTAGTTAATGTCTTAATATTGTAAGTCGTTGTTTCACGGAAAATTTCCGGATCTGGCTTGAAGTGAACGGTTGTCCCGTGAACGTTTTCTGGCAAGTTCTCGTCAATGACCTTCATTGAAGTCTTAACGTGACCATGATCAAAGTCCATGTAGTAACACTTGCCTTGACGAGCAACCTTAACGTCTAACTCAGTAGATAACGCATTAACAACAGAGGCACCAACCCCGTGTAGACCACCAGAAACTTTGTATCCGCCACCGCCGAATTTACCACCGGCGTGCAGTACCGTAAAGACGGTTTCAAGAGCTGGCTTACCGGTTTCCTTTTGCGTATCAACTGGGATTCCCCGACCGTTATCAGTAACAGAAATGCTGTTATCTGGCTCAACAACAACATTAATTTCATCACAGAATCCAGCCAAGGCTTCATCGATACCGTTATCAACGATTTCCCAAACTAAATGGTGCAATCCTTGAGCTGAAGTTGAACCAATATACATCCCTGGCCGTTTCCGTACAGCATCAAGCCCCTTGAGGACCTGAATCTGACTGGCATCATATTCGCTCGCTAACTCAGCTTTTGTTTCTTTTTGCTCGTCGCTCACTGTGTTTCCTCCTTGCTCAAAGTACCATGTTCTATTTCAAAGATTTTCGGTTGATGAATTAACTGCCGGGCAACGTCATTTAAGCTCGTTGTCGTGAGGAAGGTCTGAACCTTATCCTGAAAGGCCGTTAATAAGTGCGTTTGACGAATTGTATCTAATTCAGACAAGACATCATCTAGCAACAGTAACGGGTATTCGCCCGTCTGTTCCTTCATTAAGTCAATCTCAGCAAGCTTAACAGATAATGCCGTTGTTCGCTGCTGACCTTGAGAGCCAAACGACTGAACATTCTTTCCATTCACCATGAAATGAATGTCATCACGTTGAGGGCCATACATCGTTGTGCCTTTCTCGATCTCCCAGTCAGCATGTGATTGGTAAAGTTCAAGAAGCTCTTGATAGGCCTGCTCAACTGTCGTTTCATCATTTAGCTTCAACTGGGTAGCATAATCCAGCCGCAATTGCTCAGCATTCAAAGAAATTTCCTTATGAAGTTGTGAAGCCCATTTCTCTAAATGCTGCAAAAAATTGTGACGCGCAATAATGACTTCAGCCCCATAAGCAGCTAATTGATCTGACAACACGCCCAGTAATACCCGATCATGCTGTTGACCATATTTTAATTGTTTTAAGTACTTGTTTCGCTGCCGCAATAGGGTTCGATATTGTCCGGCGTTATAGAGATATTTACTACTCATTTGGCTAAATTCCATATCCATAAAATGGCGCCGCAGTGCTGGTGCCCCTTTTACAAGAGACAAGTCCTCCGGCGCAAATAAAATGGCATTTAGCTGCCCAACGTATGTTGATAACCGAGCTTGCTCAAGGTGATTGACTTTGGCGCGCTTCCCTTTTGGAGTAAATTCCAATTCTAGAGGGATTCGGCCACTCGTTTTCTGAACAACCCCACTAATGGTTGCTGATTTATGCTGCCAATTGATTAACTCCCGATTGTTATTAGTCCGATGGCTCCGGGTCAATGACAGTGCATAAATTGCCTCTAACATGTTCGTCTTTCCCTGGGCATTATGGCCAATTAAAACATTGACCCCTGGTGCAAAATGAACAGTTAGATCTTCGTAATTTCGAAAATTATGCAAATGCAATTCTGAAAGAATCATGCAATTTCCTACTTACTCTTAATCATGATTGGTTCGTGTTCAGGAATGATGACAACATCTTCTGGATACAATTTTCGACCACGACGATCGTCAAGTTCATCATTAATCCGAACATCATGCTCTTTCAAAAACCACTTGGCTGCACCACCAGTAGGGATAATTCCTTCTTCCTTAAGCAATTGTCCCAAGGTGATGAAAGGCCGATCAATTTTTACGGTCTTGGTTTCCACACTTAATCACCTACTTTTCACAACTACTATTATAGCACAATTAAAGAGTTAGAACGCGCAGAAAGGCTTTTTTGGCCTTTTTAAGGTCGATGAGCCTTTTTTGTCAAAAACAACTCAAAGTCGCTTAAGTTGCTTAAAACACGATTTGAGCAAAAATTTAAAACAAAAATGAGTTATGGCGAGAAAAATACCATAACTCATTTTATTTCTTTTTATTTAATTAGAATGTCCGTACTGGAGTGATTAAGTGGACAAAATTCTCAGTATTTTCTGTTGGGACTAAAGTAAATGGCCGTAGTGGGGAAGTGAAGGAGATCTTAACGGTTGATTGCCCAAATGACCGCAAGGCGTCCTTCATGTAGTTAGGGTTGAAGGAAATTTCCAAATCGTTTCCTTCAACAGCTGAAGTAGCTACTTCTTCCTCAACCATCCCGATATCAGGAGAATCCCCACTGATACGAACGAGGTTATCTTCTGGCCTAATGGTTAACTTAACAACATCATTCCGACTTTCATGGGAAAGTAATGAAGCCCGATCAATTGATGATAAGAAAGTACCTGCATCAAGTTCAATTGATGTATCAGCAGTATCTGGAATCAATTGACTAGTTTCAGGGTAGTTTCCTTCTAAAAGTCGAGAGTAGAAGTGAGTGTTCCCAAAGATGAAGAGAACCTGGTTATCAGTAACTTGCATTTTAACGTCATCATTAACATCACTGATCATTCCAGAAAGTTCATCCATACTCTTACCGGGTATGATAACGTCATAATTTACATTCTCGGTATTATCCAATTCCACTTTCCGTTGAGCAAGACGGTGACTATCAGTTGCAACTGCAGTCAATAATCCATCATGCAACGTTACGTGGATCCCAGCTAAAATTGGTCGACTTTCTTGCTTGGAAACTGCAATTACAGTTTGACGAATAACTTCTTTTAACATGTCGTTAGGAAGAACAACAGTGTTATTAGCCTCAACTTCTGGTAAGTGAGGGAAGTTTTCAGCATCCTGTCCATTAATTTGGAATTTAGCATTTCCAGAAGTAATATCTGCTTGAAAGCCGCTAGTAATTTCAATAGTTACATGTTTGTCGGGTAACTTCTTTACAATTTCACTGAAGAATCTAGCTGGTAAAACAATTGAGCCTGGTTCTTCAATTTTTAATTCATATTCTTCATCACTTGCTGACATAACACTTTCAATAGTGATATCTGAATTACTACCAGTTAGTGTAATGCTTTCACTAGCAACAATCATTTTTAAACCAGTTAGGATTGGAATAGTTGTTTTTGATGAAATAGCACGAAGAACATTATTTAGTTGACTAATAAATGCTGAACGATTGATGGTGAATTTCATTATGAATACCCCTTTTTGTTTGGTGGTTAGTAGTTATATATATTTATATTAATATTAAAAATATAGTCGAAGTAGTAGGTACTGTTAATACTGTGGATAACTCAAGAAGCCATTGAAAAACCAAGTTATGCACTTGTGGATAAACTGTGGATAATTTTGAGGATAACTCCTTAGTTTTCCACAGCTATGCTTTTAACTTGGCTTTTAATGTATTAATTTGATCTTGAAGATTACTATCAGTTTTTAGTTCTTCTTCAATTTTATCAATTGCGTGAAGGACGGTTGTATGATCCTTACCGCCGAATTCTTTACCAATTTTTGGTAGTGAAAAATCAGTTAACTCGCGTGAAAGGTACATTGCAATTTGACGCGGAACGACAATTTGCTTAACCCGTTTCTTGCCGATGATGTCGCTTTGAGTAATATTGTAAAAATCAGCGACATTTTTTTGGATTGTAGTAATCGTAATCGTTGTTTTAGCAGTTCGCTGTAATCCGCGAAGTGCCTGTGAGGCTAAATGAGGAGTAATTGGTTCTTGGCTTAAGTTTGAATAAGCTTGAACCTTAGTTAACGCTCCTTCAAGTTCACGAATATTTGTATCGATTTGGCCAGCGATGTAGTTTAATGTGTCGTTACCAATATTAATATGATCTTCTTCAACTTTGCTTCGTAAGATCGCGATCCGTGTTTCTAAGTCAGGTGGGGTGATTTCAACGGTTAAGCCCCAACGGAAGCGTGAAACAAGCCGATCTTGAAGCTCAGGAATTTCATTAGGAATTCGATCAGAAGTCATTACAATTTGCTTCTTATTATCGTGAAGGGCATTAAAAGTATTAAAGAATTCAAGTTGTGTCCCTTCCTTATTAGCAAGGAACTGAATATCATCGATTAATAATAAGTCCAGATTACGATATTCTTCACGGAATTTTTCTGTAGAATTACTTTGAATTGAATGAATAAAGTCATTCGTAAATTCTTCGCTGGTAACGTACTTTACCTTAGCTGCTGGGTTAAGTTGAAGCATGTGGTTACCAATTGCTTCCATTAAGTGGGTCTTGCCAAGTCCCACTCCACCATAAATAAAGAGCGGATTATAGAGGCCACCAGGACTTTCGGCAACAGCGAATGCTGCGGCATGGGCCATTTTGTTACCTTCACCGACAACGAAGGTTTTGAAATTATAGTGCGGATTAAGTGGAGTATCCATCTCAAAATTAGTGGATTCCGCAGGCCGATCATTTTGATAAGGATCAAATTCTCCCTCAAGAACAAAATGCGGATCAATATCCTGATTAGTGATCGCTTTAGCGTATTGCTTTAGCTCATCTTTTAAGTTCTTTTCCCAGAAATCACGGTGAACCTTAGTTGGAACCTCGATTTCCAGCTGATTTTGAGAGAGAGAAAGTGGTTTTGCCGGAGCAATTAATGTGTCAAAGGTAACTTGACTTTTACTTTGACGAAAAGAATTTTGGATCGCTTCCCATAGAGAATCGAGCTCAGTCAAAATAGTTCCCCTCCTAATTATTAAATTACAAACGATATTTTATCATTATGAAAAAAAGTTTTCCACAGGGAAGTGGATAAATAAAAAATATTTACACAACACTGTGTGTAAATTAGACTGTTAAGTGTGAAAACGGAGGATAAAATATAAAAAAGTAAGATATCCACCAAACCTGTGGATAAATAAATGCTGATATAACAGCGTTTAATTCACTTATGAACAGTTTTTAACAGGGCTGTGGATAACTTTAGTAACAAGTTGTGAATTGTTGATAATTGCTGTGAAATCGGAGTTGATAACTTATCCACAGGAAGGGTTAATACACAACGCTGTGGATTATTTTGGGCCTTCTGTGGATAAATAAAAAATTTTCGAGAAAATTTCACGTTTAACAATCAGAAAAAGTATGGTATACTGCGATAGTATGTTTGAAGAGATCGTCTTTTTAGACTATAAGAACCAAACCATTCAGATTGAATAGGAGGTGCATCGTATGAAGCGCACGTTTCAACCAAAGAAGCGTCACCGTGCACGTGTCCATGGCTTCCGTAAGCGTATGAGCACCAGTAACGGCCGTAAGGTATTAGC
>JAHLFK010000063.1 GCA_018883805.1 Candidatus Limosilactobacillus merdavium
TCGTAGTTTTGGTGCCCAAGCAACGTATAGCCATTCAGCTACCTGAAGCCAAGCATAAGCTAATAACATTGCGCCAATTGTATCTGCTGGCCAGTGAGCATAAAGGTATACCCGTGAAACTGCCAGGAAGAAAATTGCAAAGATCAATAATAACTGGCAAATTGTCCGCACAGATGCTTTTTGAATAATTGGAATAACAACCAAGAACAAAATTCCAGCAACTAAGAACAAGCCCAAAGTGTGACCACTTGGGAAACTGTAACCATCATCAGCAGCCAAATGTTGAGCAGGACGAGCACGCTTTACAAAGTGCTTAATCAGCGTTCCAATAACATCCCCACCAAGGATTGTACAAATTGCCCATACAGCTGGGATTCGATAGTTTCTTAACCACAAAACAATTGCAATAATTAATACCCATACCAAATCAAGCTTAGGACTTGCTAAGAATGAAATCAAAGTCATCAAAGCATGGAACCAACCAATATTTTCCATTCGTTGACTAGTAAATAATGACTGAAAAACTGCATCCATAGTCGTCCCAATAGTTGCATTGAATTTAATCATTAACATTAAAATGATGAAAACAACCCCACTAATTGTGAATCGTTTCCACCGTTGATTATCTGGAACAATTAACATTAATCTTTCTCCTATCATCAAATAGACATTAGTTTAGAGTATACCATAAGCTTAGCCATTAAGTTTTGAAGTTTTTGATAAGACCCGGTGGAGGTAGTTAAATGCCCGGATAATTAATTCACCTAACCCAAAGCCAAGCGTAATTGCACCAACAATTACAATCACTTGGTAAAAGTAAACAGTAACCAGATGATAATTGCCGATTGCAAAGTTACGGACCATTTTATAAGCTTGCCCACCCGGAACAAATGGGACCAATGCTGGAACATTAAAGACAATCATTGGCATTTTCAAATGACGAGCCGCCATCATACTAAAAAGTGAAATTAAGATTGCTGCAAATAGGTTACTAATTGCTAAACCAACATGCTGGTGGTAGTACATTATCCAATAAATAACCCAGACGCCACCACCGATAATTCCAGAAGCATTGTAGGCCTTCAAAGGAATATGGAGCAAGATTCCAAAGCAAACTGTTGAAACATAAGAAAGGATAAATTGAATAAGTAAGTTTTCCCAGCTCATATGCTCCTCCTAATAAAACCGCATCACAATAACAATTGCACTTCCAATTGCAACTGCAGTCAAAATCGCTTCAATTCCTCGTGTTGGGGCACTGATCAAATTTCCAGAAACTAGATCCCGTGCAGCGTTTGTTAAGGGAATTCCTGGTACTAAAGGCATCACGCCGCCAATAATAATCGAATTAGCATCTTCCGTCCAGCCCATCTTAACCGTAAAGAGCGCTAAAGCTCCAATTACTAAGGATGCACAAAACTCGCCAAGGTACTGAATTTTAAATTTACGAACAACAAATGAAAAAACAGCATAGCTTAGACCGCCAATAATAAAAGCGGCCCACCAATCAACAACATCCCCCGTAAAAACAATCATCAGTACAGCACTCATAATTGCTGCAGCTAAGGCTTCTAAGGGATTTTGCCAACACTCCGAAGTTTGACGTTCGATGGATTTTAACTGGGCATATGCTTCAGGGAGTTCAATTACTCCACTAGCAAGTTCACGAGAAACTTCATTAACAGCCGCAACCTTGCTAAGGTCATTCTTACGACGACGAATATCAGCAACTTGTGAATTTGGTAAGTCATCACTACCAGCAACAATCCCCGTTAAAGTTGTGAAAGCCTGAAACTTTCTAAGTCCAACATTTTTGGCCATCCGATCTAGGGTATCATTAACCCGTTCCATGTTTGAGCCATTTTCAATTAACAATCTTCCTGCAAGTACACAGGTGCGTAAAGCTAAAATACGTCGCCGTTCGGTTAACATCTGCAATCCTCCTCACCAAGGTGCATTAAAGGGGATGACATTGCAGCCATCCCCTAATTATTATTTATCTATCTTGTTTTCGTTAATGAAAATATTATGTGCCGCTTTGTACGAAACATTAATTGGTGACTCTCCACCATCTTTTTCGATTACTAGCGGACCTTCGAAAGGCTCATGACGGATAACCTTAATTTCATCATCCGGTCGTAATTGTAATTCCTCAAGGTAAGTTAATAGTTCATGGTTATCCAAGAAACGTTCTAATCGAACTGTCTCACCATCTTCAGCATCTGCCAAAAGTCGATGAGATACATCTGGGAACTCTCCACTAGCTGATGGAATTACACCACCGTGTGGACATGCCTTCGGGTGTTGTAAGAAATTATCAAGTGCTGTAGCTAAACGATCACTTGTCTGGTGTTCCAAAACTTCAGCCTCTGAGTGAACATCGGCAAAATTATAATGGAGCTTATCAACAAGGAAAGTCTCCCATAAACGGTGTTTGCGAACTAACTCGGCCGCATATTTCTGTCCTTCTTCAGTTAACGAAATTCCCGCATATGGCTCATGAACTACTAATCCATCATCAGATAATTTTGAGACCATTTCCGTAACAGAACCAGCTGCAATGCCTAGGCCCAGAGAAATCTCTTTATTTGAAACCTTTTTGTGGCTACCACCAAGCTCAAAGATAATCTTCAGATAATCTTCTTTCATCGGTGTCAAGGGCTACATCCTCCTCTACATTGTTTATCGGCCTACGAACGGTCTACTAATAATTATTTCATGATAACATATTTGATTATAACATAATCAATTAAATTATTCTTTGGATTACCTAATTTTTTTGTTAATTGCTAGTTGAATATGATAAACTAAACTTGAATAAAATAAACGTAAGGAGTCTTACAATGGATGAACAAATCACGGGAAGACGCTTTTTTGCGGTAACCGTCCTTAACGTTCTAATTACTGTTGTAGAAATCATTGGGGGACTAGTTTCGGGGAGCCTGGCACTATTATCGGATGCCTTTCATAATTTAGGTGATTCATTTTCAATCGTTTTAGGTTACTTTGCACAAACAATTGCTAATAAACCAGAAACAAGTAAACGAACTTATGGTTATCGACGAGCAGAAATTCTCTCTGCAATGATAAATGCAACTTTCTTAATTATCGTTTCACTTTTCTTAATTATTGAAGCTGTTAAACGGATTCAGCAACCAACTCATATTAACGGTAAGATTATGTTAGTGGTTGCGGTTGTTGGATTAGTAGCTAATTTGCTTTCTGCAATGTTATTACATTCAGGGAGTCACAATAACCTAAACGTTAAAGCCACTTACCTGCACGTTTTAAGTGATGCTTTATCATCATTTGCCGTTATTATTGGAGGAGTTATTCTTACATTCGTTAATGTTTCCTGGCTTGACCCAGTACTAACGATTGCTGTTGCCCTCTACATTGCTTACGAGGCTTGGCCAGTAATCCAACAAACAATTACCATCTTGATGGAATCAGCTCCACAGCTTGATTATAAAGGGATCGAACATGATTTAGTTCAAATTGATGGTGTTACCGCAGTCCACCACGTCCACGCATGGATGATTGATGAAAAGCGGATTATCTTCTCCGCACACTTAAATTGCCATGATATGAAGCTAAGCGATGTAGAAAAAATCTATAGCCAAGTAGATCAACTTTTAAGAGAAAAATACGGAATTTGTCACGTCACTATTCAAGCCGAATACCACCGCGGTAAAGATGAAGATTTCTTTGATACCGATGTGGATGAGCAACATTTAATCCGTTAATTTAACAATCAAAATAATAAAAGAGACATCGAAGATCGAAAAATTGATCCTCGATGTCTCTTTTTATATCTAATTAATAATCTTTTAGAACAACTTACCTACACCATAGTGGATAGCGACAGTAATCAATGCAATGATAATGTTTCGAATAACGGCAATTTTTACCAAACCATTTCCAAGCTTAGAACTAATATATCCAGTTAATGCACTGGTTAAAACAACTGCAAGAATAACTGCATACCACTTGTAAGCATTTGGTGCGAATGTCATTGCACAGAGTGGGAAGATCCCACCAGCAGCTGCGGAGAAAAGGGATGAAAAAGCTGCATCCCAAGGGCTTAAGAAGTGACCCAATTCGATATCATACTTAACCCGGACAACAGTTTCCAAGGGTTTCTTATTCAGCAAATCCTTAGCAATCGCCAAAGAAGTCTCTGGAGTAACGCCCTTGCTAACATAATAATCTCTAACAGCAGCAACTTCACCTTCAAAATCGGTTTTAAGAAGGCGTTGCTCTTTCTCAACCGCTGACACTTCTGTATCCTTTTGGGTAGAAACAGAAGCGTATTCACCTGATGCCATTGAAAAGGCACAAGCAAGCAAGTCAGATAAACCAGCAATAAAAATGGTAAACCGATCAGACGTAGCAGCGGCAACAGAAACCAGGACACCAACAACAGTTAGGATCCCGTCATTTGAGCCCAACACACCAGCACGGAGAGTGTTGAGTTTTTCTTCCATAGTTTGCTTCTTTTGATGCTTAATATTTTCCATAATCCTCAACACCTCCTTAACGAGCTAATAATTGACCAATAATAAAGGTAACACCCATGGTCAATAATCCAGCAACGGCATTCCGAACACTGGACTTCAGCCGGTTAGACTTACTCAAAATTGCGGCACAGTAACCAGTAATGAGTAATGCAATCAAAACAGCAATTGCAGTCGCAACAATTCGATTTTCAGCGGGCGCGAGAGTAACAGCAAGCATTGGCAAAATTGAACCTGTAGGGAAAGAAATAAAAGAAGCAATCGCTGCTGCATATGGACTTGTAAAGTCGTTAGGATTAAAACCATAACGTTCCTGAACCACAGTCGACAACGCATCCTTTTCCATCAATTCTGATGTCGCCTGCTTAGCTAATTTAGGATCGATATCTTGAGCTTCATATTTCTTTTGAACATAATTAAATTCTTGTTGGTATTGATCATCCAGCCGTTGACGTTCACTAATTAATGCCATCTTTTGTGAATCCTTTTGGGTAGATACAGAAACATATTCCCCCATACACATGGAAATCATTCCAGCAATTGTTCCTGATAAACCAGAAATCAAAATTGAATAGGCATTATTAGTCGCTGCCGCAACCCCGATAACAATTCCGGCAATTGAAATGATACCATCATTGGCTCCCATAACACTGGCACGGAGAACATTAACTTTTTGTGCCAGTGACATCTTTTTCTTGGCCATTTCAAAGACTCCTCTTTTCTAGTTTAGAATCATTATAACATTTTGAATTTGGAGATCAACGTTTGAAACTGCAAAACTTGTTGTAATTTAGAAAGATTATTAATTGACTATTAATTCGTAGAGGGACTGTGACACAATTGTCACAGTCCCTCTACTCTTATCTATTAATATATTAAAATTGCTAAATCAACTAATTATTCATATCTTTCAACTGCAGTCGTCCGGATAACAAATACTGAGGTTCCTGCATGCTTAGTCATGTATGAAGCTTGAGAACCAACAGCCTTACGGTTACCCCACTTACCAATTGAACCAACAACTAGTAAGTCAGGTTGGAATGCTGGAATAACGTGGTTACAAATCCGTTCAGCTGGACGTTCACCTTGATCAACAATTCCAGTAATCTTGTCTGGGTCAACACCGTAGTCAACAGCGGCCTTAACATATTCGTTAACCCGCTTCCGCAATTCATCTGCAGAACTGTGAACATAATCCTTGTCAAGAATTTGGTAAACATTAACGTTACCAGTTTCCAGAATGGATACAATTCCTAATTCTGATCCATCACGCTTAGCCTTATCAACAGCATATGAAAAGGCTGCACGAGCATCTGGCGCGTCATCGACACCGACAAGAATCTTCTTGAACTTCTTTGGCTTAATTTCAAACATTAAACTTTTCCCCTCTCTGTGGTCCTGACGATCAATTGATTATCTCGATCGCAGTAAGTTTCAACTACTATGTTACTACTTATCAAATATTTGTAAATATTTATTTTGGTTAGCCTAAAATAAAATTATATCTACTTTAATGATAATTACTTATGAATCTCTCCTACACATGTTCCGCGTTCTTGTTTGGTGATCCAACAAGTTCTATAATCGATAGTGTTTTGGTTAGTATGATCAAACGATCTTGTATTTAGGGAGAGTAAAGCATCATGTCAATGATTGAATTTCATGATGTCCAAAAATACTATGGTAAATTCCATGCATTAAAGGATATCAACTTAACTATTGATGCCGGTGAAACGGTAGTTCTAATTGGTCCCTCAGGCTCAGGTAAAAGTAGTCTAATCCGGACAATTAATGGTTTGGATCCTATTCGCGATGGCCAGTTAATTGTTAACGGCTTCGACCTAGCTGATAAGAAGACCAATGTTAATTTAATTCGGAAAGATGTTGGAATGGTTTTCCAGCACTTCAACCTCTACAACAACAAGAATGTTCTTGAAAACATTATGCTAGCACCACGGATTGTTCTGAAGCGTCCAGAAAAAGAAAACCGTGAATTAGCAATGCAGCTACTTGAAAAAGTTGGCCTTGCTGATAAGGCTGAAAACATGCCTGCACAACTATCTGGTGGACAAAAACAGCGGATTGCGATTGCGCGGAGTCTTGCGATGAAGCCAAAGTGTCTCCTTTTTGACGAACCAACAAGCGCATTGGATCCTGAAATGATTGATGATGTCTTAAATGTCATGAAGGATATCGCTGAAAATTCAAATATGACCATGTTAGTTGTCACCCACGAAATGGGCTTTGCATGTGATGTTGCTGATCGAGTTATTTTTATGGCTGATGGTCGGATAATTGAAGACGATTCAACTGCAAAGTTCTTCGGTGATCAACCAACTACTCAACGTGCTCGTGATTTTATGAGTAAGATTAGCGGACACTAGAGGAGGCCAAAATAATGAAAAAAGTTTGGCACTTACTAACAGTTGCCGCAATCGCTTTGATTAGTTTGACCACCCTTTCTGGATGTAGCTCAGTTGCAAACCAAGATATCTTAAAAGCTGATCAGAAGAGCAATCAAATTACTTGGGGCGTTAAAGCTGATACCCGTTTATTTGGTTTGGAAAATATCAAAAACGGTAAGCTTGAGGGTTTCGAAATCGATCTTGCTAAGGCGATGACCAAAGAAATTCTTGGGCCTAAAGGAAAAGCGGTTTTCGTTCCAGTCACTAGTGGTACACGGGTTCCGCTTCTGAAAAACGGGAATATTGATGCCATCATGGCTACGATGACAATCACTCCAGAACGGGAAAAGCAAGTTGACTTTACCAAGTCATACTTTGATGCTGGTCAGTCCTTACTAGTGAAAAAAGGAAGCCCTGTTAAGAATATTCAAGATCTTAACAAGCCAGGGAAAGTGATTCTCGGTGTTTCTGGTTCTAATTCCGTTAAGAATGTCGCTAAATACGCTCCAAAAGCGCGGGTCCTTCAATTATCTGATTATGCGCAAGCAATGACCGCCCTGAAATCTAAGCAAGGTGATGCGCTAACCACAGATAACGGGATCCTTTACGGGATGGCAAGTGAAAATCCTGGTTATGAAGTCGTTGGTGGTAACTTTACAAAGGAACCATACGGAATTGCCGTCAACAAGAATCAAAAGCCATTTCAAAATAAGCTCAACTGGGCTCTTGATCGACTAGAGAAAAATGGAACCTATAACCGATTGCTTTTGAAGTGGTTTGGTAATGTTAAAGGATTTAACTATCAGGAGATGAAACGTTAATGTTAAGTATTATTACTACTCAATGGCATCCCCTACTCAACGGCCTCTGGAACACGATTCTTTGTAGTCTAATTGCTTTAGTTGGTAGTTTAGTTATCGGGACTTTCTTTGCCTTATTGGAAATTTCCAAATATCGAATTGTTCGTTTAATAGGTAATATCTACGTCGAAGTATTTCGGAACATTCCTCTACTGGTAATTGCGATGGGATTCTTCCTCATTGTTCCAATGTACATTGCTAAAATCAGTGGTTTTGCTGCAGGGACAATTGGCCTAACACTTTATACCTCAGCATTTATTGCTGAAACTGTACGGGCAGGAATTAACTCTGTTGAAGGAGGTCAGCTTGAAGGAGCATTAGCTAATGGTTTAACTCATGCTCAAGCAATGCGTTATATTATCTTGCCCCAAGCATTCAAAGTAGTTATTCCTCCGCTAGGCAACCAATTCATTAACTTAGTAAAGAATTCTTCTGTTCTTGCCTTTGTCGCTGGTTTTGATTTGATGTATGAAGGTAACTTAATTGCCAATGATACCTTGCAAACAATGCCAACATACTTTATCGTCGGTATTCTTTACTTGATTATCACTTTGCCTTTAAGTTACTACATGCGTTACTTAGAAAAGAAATTATCTTAAGAGGAGGAAATGAAATATGCAAAATTTTATTGATGCCTATTCATGGGTTAATATCCGTTTTCTCCTTCAAGGATTATGGGTCACGATTGAAATTTCTGTTGCTTCTATTATTCTTAGTTTCATCATTGGAACGTTACTAGGAATCATCCGTTACGCAAAGATTAAGTATCTTTCCGCAATCATCGGCTTTATCATTGATCTTATTCGGAACCTTCCATTATTGCTGATTATCTTCTTTACCTACTTTGGTTTACCAAATATTGGAATTAAACCAGAGATTATCCCAGCAGCAATCATGGCGTTAACAGTTTTTGAATCTTCAATGGTGGCAGAAATTGTTCGTTCAGGAATTAATTCCATTGACTATGGTCAAACAGAAGGTGCTCTGGCTAACGGTTTAACTAAATGGCAGGCGCTTCGATTAATTGTCTTACCACAAGCGATCAAAAACATGCTTCCAGCACTTGTTAGTCAGTTTATTTCACTCGTTAAGGATACTTCATTAGCTACGATTATTGTTCTTCCAGAATTGATGTACCATGCCCAAATCATCTATGGACAAAATACTAACTACATCATTCCAATGTTCGTTGCCCTCGCTGTCCTTTACTTTATTGTCTGTTACTCTCTTTCCCTTCTTGCACGGTACCTAGATAAGCATTTGGCTTAGTTGAGAAAAAATCGAATAAAAATAAGAGGATGAAAATCAATTAAGAATTTTCATCCTCTTATTTTTTAATATTGAATCGAGAAGCCAAAGTGTTGATGTTCACCAGTTAGTCTCTTGACATGCCGTTCCATCACTTCTCGGCGAGTACCAAACATCATCCATAATGTGAACCCACCAAGGACGACAAGCAAAATTAACAATGCCCACCAATCACCAGAAACTAAATTACCAGTTAATTGGACGGTTCCTGTTGCTAAGAAGCTAAACCAATCAAGGGTAAAGTGCATCAACATCGTTAACCACAATTGACCAGTATAAACATAAACTACGGCAAAGAATAAACCTAACAAGAAAGCAACTGCTACCTGGTAAAGCGTTAAATCAAGGCGTTGTCGATTTAGATTAATCAAATGTGCAAGTCCAAATAGCAATGAACTTGTGATCAGTGCTAATGGTAACCGTTGCTTAACATTACGCCAAGCATAGAATAACACGCCAAGCATAGCAAAACGGAATAAGGATTCTTCAGCTAACCCCGCTTCAAATGCCTGACAAGTTAACTTAAAGAGTCCGTTACGTTGAAAATGATCAATCGACATCATATTCGAACCAACTGGAATGGCGAAAATCGCAAGGATTAACAGGAAAATCCACCAGTTAAAATCTTTACTCCAGTTTGGCTTCAATCCGGGCCATGATAAGTGCCATGCACGCATTACAGTAGCTGCAAATAAGAAGTAAGCTACTGCGCCAACCGCCCCGGTTGCTAGAAGAGTGGATAGTTTTTGGTTATCAATTAGATCAAACGGAAGTGAGGTAAATGGAACAATAACAATTTGGAACATCCAAATTACAAAGATAAATCGTTCAATACTCCACTTCATTTGTCCACCAATCACACTAGCGAACGGTGCATACATCACAAAGTAGTACAGGATCATAATAGAAACCACGCCCCGTGATGGCATATGGAGCACAGTAATTATTTCCCGGGTAATAACTCCCCAGGCAAACGTTAAAATTACTGGCTGAGCTAACCCCTGAAGCCAACAATTAATCCTACTAACAATTGGTGGGACATTCTCAATTAGTTCCTCACAGAAGCCAATACCAAGGACTATTACCATCCATAACAATTGTAGCCAAATAGCACGGCCAAGTTCAAAGTTACGAATCATCATCATTGTTAAAATAATTAAAGTCGCACCAATTTGAACTCGATACCAGATTTTTAAATAATCTCTTCCAGTCATCGAGATTCCTCCAATAAATAATTGCTTATACTGCTTGATCATACCAAATTAAATAAATGAGTTTAAGTCTTTCAGCAAAAAAAGACGAAATAGCCTCCATTTATGACTATTTCGTCTTTTATTTATTCATTTTTTCCTGCGGTAACAGGTTCTTTTTCATTCGTTTGCTTTTTATTTTGGTTGTTATGATGTTTCCGTTGTTGGTTGCGGTGATTGTTCTTACCATTCTTTTCGTGGTTTGTCTTCTTTTTATTATTAGGTTGACGATAGTGATGGTTCTCATAATGTTGATCACCGTTCAAAATCGTAACCATTGGAATAATCACTGGACGCCGACCGGTCCGTGCATACAACAACTTTTGTAAACGGCTGATAATTGTCCGGTTAAGTGCCCGCCGATCCACGTGCTTATGGTTCTTGAATGTATTCAAGATTGCCCAGAAAACTTCGTGATTAGCAGCCCGAATCAGTTCTTGCGATTCGTGCATGTAAACAAAGCCACGGGAAACGATATCTGGACCTGCAACAATCTGGTAGTCCTTAAGGTCAACAACTGCAACTGCAGTCACAACCCCTTCTTCAGAAAGTAAGCGCCGTTCATGGATCTCTGGGTTACCAACAGTATCGCCTGCATCACGACCATCAATGTAAACATCTGCCGCACTATCAATATGATCCGCAACCCGCGCAGAATCTTTTGTCAGAGCTAACACATCACCGTTAGATAGAATGAAGCTGTTCTTTTGTGGAACACCTGTCATTTCTGCTAACTTAGTGTGGATCTTCTGCATCCGGTATTCACCGTGAACTGGTGCAAAGAACTTCGGCTTCATTAAGCGAAGCATGAACTCTTCATCAATTTGGCCACCGTGACCGGAAGTATGGATGTTGTTAACATAACCATGAATAACGTTAGCGCCGTCTTCTTCAAGTTTGTTAATCAGTGCGTTAACACTTGTAGTATTACCTGGAATTGGGTTACTTGAGAAGACAACTGTATCTCCTGGTTGAATGGTAATTTGCCGGTGTGTTCCGTTAGCGATCCGGCTCAATGCTGCCATTGGTTCACCCTGAGAACCAGTACACATAATTAAGACCTTTTCAGGTGGATAATTGTTAATTTCGTTCTGGTCGATCAGTGAATCCTTAGGAATATTCAAGTAGCCAAGTTCTTGCCCGGCTGTAATGGCATTTTCCATGCTTCGACCAAAGACCGCAATCTTTCGTCCTTGGGCAATAGCGGCATCTGAGGCTTCACGAAGACGGTAAACATTCGATGCGAATGAAGCAAAGATAATTCGTCCCTTGATTCGTTCGAAGATCCGCCGAATGTGAATATCAACCCACCGTTCAGACTTAGTAAATTGAGGACGTTCAGCGTTCGTACTATCTGAAGTAAGTAGTAAGACACCTTCATCCCCCAATTTAGCCATTTGTTGAAGGTTTGGACCTGGCAAATGACCAACTGGTGTTAAGTCGAACTTAAAGTCACCAGTTTGAATAATTGTCCCTTGTGGAGTATGAACTGCAACCCCTAAAGTATCTGGAATTGAGTGGGTAGTCCGGAAGAAGCTTACCCAAAGCTTCTTAAAGTGGACTTCATCAAATTCGTTAATTTCATGAAGCTCAGCATTCCGTAATAGGTGCTTTTCTTCAAGCTTCCCCTTAATCAGTGACATCGCAAATGGTCCTGCATAAATTGGAACATTAACCTTTTGCAAGAAGAATGGTAATCCACCGATGTGATCTTCGTGACCGTGCGTGATAAAGATTCCCTTAATCTTATCTTTATTTTCAACAAGATAATCGTAGTTTTGAATTACGTAATCGACACCGAGTAATTCATCCTCTGGGAAAAGGACACCACAGTCGATAATAACAATTTCATCTTGGAATTGAACACAGTACATGTTCTTACCAATTTCGCCTAAGCCACCCATTGCATAAAAGGCAACTTCATTGTTCTTAATATCTAATTTTGACATAATACCTTTCTTTTACCTTTCTATTTTGAAATCAATTTTATTAATAACGGAAAATTGTAGACCAAAAGACCCGCTTCTTGGGTTAAAGAACGGTTATTTCCTTTTGGTTATTCAGTTTTACTTTTTATATCCGTGCTAAAAACTACTAATAGTTTACCATATCTATTTTGTTTCCGCTATTATTCAAAATTGGAAGGGTCCATAAAGCTAGGAATTAATCTCTTTGAAATCTAAAAATGGAACTAAACCCATAATTGAGTTTAATTCCATCTCATAAACTTATTACTAAACCTATTAGTCTTCTGTTGGTAAGCTTTCTTCCTCTTCTTGCCAAGCCTTTTCAAAAGGAACGATTGGTTGGCCTAATTGATTGAACTTAAAATCAGTAATTTCAGAGAGAATTTCTTGGTAAGCACCCTTACAAAGGCGTTCACTAATCTCAGCTAATTCTGCATTACCACGGTAAGAATTTTCATTTAAAACATGGTTAATTGTTCCCATAACCTCGTTTGAAGCCTTGGCCCCAATAATTTCGAGGCTATTTTGCCGGTATTGATGAATATAAAAGTTAATAAATGATTTTAATGCCGCCTCCTTAGCAGCGTCATTATCAAGTTCATCATAACGTAATCCTACTTCTGCCAAACTAATCGCTTTCCTTCCTTATTAGTCTCTACATACATATTCATTCATTAATACCATACCACAATAAGGCATTTCTCGTTAAATGTTCTTTTTAGTTCTTAAATGCAATTCTGTCTTACCATCTTCAATCGTTGCATACACTTCAGTATCAGGATCTTCAGCAACCGCGCCTAATTCGATTTCTCCTTTATGTGGCCCGATCTGCTTAATGTCCAATCGCCGAGAAGTAATAAATTCACGGAATAGTTGAATTGATTCTCGATGCTCTTTTTCCTTCTTCACTGCCATAGCGAGTGTAAAGCCTTGATCAAGGAAGAATTTAATCGTGCCAACTTGATAAATAATCATCATCGGGTAAAAGTGATTTTGATTTTTCTCAGATTGCTCGGACTTGATGTACCCTTTTTTCTCCCAGTAACGAATTTGGCTTGGGGAAACACCAGTGATCTCGGATAACTGTGTCATATTGATCCGCAGGTTACTCTGCTTCATCATTTCTCGAAAACGGTCTCCTAATGCTTTTTCCATCTAACCCCTCCATCTTCATACTAATAATATCACAAGTTATTATCGTAAAATCGGATATCTTTGTCAAATTATTTGACAAAGATATTAAATAGTTTTATATTAGGTTGCATTGATTAAAAATGAAAAGAGGTATTTAGCGTGGATCAACAATCTATTCCAGTTGATATCAACAACAAGCCATATAACAGAAGCTTGATGGTTTTCGTCTTATTGATCGGTGCCTTTTGTACCATCTTAAACCAGACGATCCTTTCGACAGCCTTTCCTGCACTAATGAATGCTTTTAACATTAGTACATCAACGGTTCAATGGTTAACTACCGGTTTCTTAATGGTAAATGGGATTATGATTCCCATCAGTGCTTACTTAAGTAGTCGGTTTAATACTCGGACACTTTTTATTATTGCGATGTCCATCTTTGAAATTGGAACCATTATGTCATGGCTAGCACCTTCATTTGCCGTTCTCTTAAGTGGTCGGCTAATTCAAGCTGTTGGTGTTGGGATTAACATGCCGTTAATGCAAAACATTATGTTAACCATTTATCCACCAGAAAAACGTGGTGCTGCCATGGGGATTAACGGTTTAGTAATCGGACTCGCCCCTGCTATTGGTCCAACTCTTTCTGGATGGGTAATTGATAACTTTAGCTGGCGGTGGCTTTTTGGAATGATTGTTCCAATTGCTGCGTTAGTTATTATTGCCAGTCTTTTCTTTGTAAAGAATGTTATTCCTAACCGTAAGCCACATCTCGACTGGATTTCAGTCCTGATTTCAACTGCTGGTTTTGGAAGTATGCTTTACGGATTCTCAAGCGTTGGTAATGATGGATGGACAGATCCAGTTGTCATCACCACAATTATTGTCGGTGCTATCTTAGTAGTATTCTTAGTCCTTCGTCAAAATAAGCTTGATGAACCATTTTTGGAATTCAAAGTCTTCAAGAGTGGTGAATTCACCCTTGCAACAATCCTAAGTTCAATTGTTATGATGGCAATGGTGGGTGTCGAATTAGTTATCCCCCTTTACCTTCAAATTATCCACGGAATGTCAGCTTTCCACTCAGGGTTAACCCTTCTGTTTGGGGCCCTCTTTATGGGATTCATGAGTCCAATTACGGGGAATCTTTTCGATCGTCATGGCGCAAGAAGACTCGCAATTACTGGGATGTTTATTCTTTCAGTTGGTACCATTCCATTTGCCTTTATCACCCGTGACACGCCAACAATCTACATTGTCTTTCTTTACGCAGTTCGGATGTTTGGAATTTCCATGGTAATGATGCCTGTCACTACTGCCGGGATGAACTCTCTTCCATATAATTTGATTTCACACGGGACAGCGGTTAACAATACAATTCGTCAAGTTGCCACTTCTGTCGGAACAGCAATCATGATTTCCGTATTAACCAACGTTACTAACAATAATCGTCCCGCACATTCATTGCTCAAAGCTGCTCCGCTTCAATACAAGTCACAAATGTTTGATGCCACATTAATGGGTTATCACGCCGCCTTTTGGTTTGCAGTCGCTTTCTCATTAATCGGCCTTATTCTAACTTTCTTCGTTACTAGTGGTAACGGGATCCACTTGAAGCTCGACTCTGAAGATATTCACGGAAAGGAGGATGCCGAATGATTATCCTGTTAATGTTTGGTTCCGCCATTGCACTATTCGCAAGTGTTATGTTCATTAATCAACGGACAACTCGGATATTGGGAACAGTCATTTTTGGTGTTCTCTTTGTTGGTTCAACTGCATTGATGAGCTTAAACTACAGCCACCACTTTGGAATGCACCAAGTAACAAGAACAACGACACAAAAAGTTTATTCAGCTGCTGGTAACCTTCCTGTTGCCATCTACCAACCGGTAGGGACAAATGGTCGAGATGACGTTTTAATCTATAAAACGAGTCAAGATCAAAAGAAACCTCAACATACACAAGCAAATGAATATACAACCAGTAAAATGAAGTTTACTAACCGTTCCAATGCGGTCTTAAAGACAACTGAAACACGGTGGCGGTTTAAGAATAATTTCTATAAGTCACTGTATCTTTGGTCAGGGATGGACAGCACTCTAGTAAAACGGACAAACGTAATTGAATACCCTAAAGTATATGTTAAAGTTACTACTGCTCAAGCAAAGCAATTACAAAAAACTACTAGCTCAAATGCTGGACAAATGCAAAGCCAAATGAAAGCATATGTTAGTGCTCAAGTTCAAGCAGCAATGGCCAAAAATCCGAAGATGAGTGCCCAACAAATCCAACAAGTTTCTCAACAAGCTGAACAGAAACTAATGGCACAAATGATTCGTACTAATATCAAATCAGTACAATAAACCTCTTAAATAAAAAGGTAGCAAGTAGTTCGCATTTTTGCGAATACTTGCTGCCTTTTTGTATATTAACAATGAAATTGGCTTTTCCCAACTTCGTTATTTACGATCAAGTGAATTTATTTCCCGGGAAAAGGTCATTTGCTTTAGGCTAAATGGATCCTTAAAGGAGATTTTAGTTGCCCATAATTGTTGGTGCTGGTATTTAGAAGTATCCCCGCCATAAAGGTGATCACCAATTAGCGGGTGGCCAATTGAGGCTAAGTGAACCCGGATTTGATGGGTTCGTCCGGTATGTAACTGAACACGCAGCTTTGTCCAATCATCATTCTGTTCTTCAACCCAATATTCAGTCAATGCCGACTGCCCGTCATCAGCAATTACCCGCTGTGCTTGTCCCTCACGACGAGCAATCGGTTTATCAATTGTCCCGTGGCCCTTATCAAACGTTCCAGAAACAAATGCAGTATATTCCTTTAACATTTGGTGCTGTTGAACTTGCTGACTAATCATACTTGATGCAACGTGATGTTTGGCAATTAATAACAGGCCACCTGTGAACCGATCCAACCGGGTGATTAAATGAGGGCGTTGGTCAGGTGACTTCTTTTCAACCAAGTAATTAACGGCCCGGTTTAGTACGGTATCATTATCAACAGTTGGTCCAGGGATTGAAGTTACCCCTGCAGGCTTGTTGATGACCAACCAATTATCATCTTCATAGACAATATCAAGAGGTTCATCGCTCAATTTAACTGATTCATCACGCATTTCAGGTTGCGCAATTACCGTTAACGGTTGGTTAGGCAAAATTTTTGTTGTTGGTCGAACTTTTCGGTGATCAACTAAAAATTCTCCCTGTCCATTTTTCAAATCGTTAAAGAGTCGATGCCCCATCCCCAACGATTGCAAATACTTCTTAATCTTGATTGGTTCTGTTCCATTATATTGCCAAGTGTTTTCCATTATTTCCTCCTAAAACCTTTGATACGTAAAAAGCTGGGAAAATCTCTTTTCCCAGCTTTTATCATTTATGACGGTCCGTACGAGACTCGAACTCGTGATCTCATCCGTGACAGGGATGCGTCCTAAACCAACTAGACCAACGGACCATTTGACAACAAATAAAAGTATACGAAACTTCTTCTTGGGTGTCAACAACTTTTTAATTTTCTTTGGCCACTTCTTCGATCGGAGCAAATGTCTTATAATGGTTATTAGCTTTCGTAATGAGGAGGAAATAATGAAATCCCTATATGAACGCCTACTAAATTGGTGGGAGAAATATTCACGACCAATAAAAGTTATTTTTATAACATCAATTGTTATCTTTGTGGTCCATGCGTTAACGAGCTTCTTCAAAACTGTTAACTGGCACCAAGTTGGTGTTGGCTTAGGCAATTTAAGTTGGACTAGTATTTTAATTCTTTTAGTATTCGGCTGTATTGCTGTAGTACCAATGCTTGGCTATGACTTTGCAATTGTTCGTTTTCTTCCAGGTAAATTCAAACGTTCTTATATTATCCGCTGTGGGTGGATCACTAATACCCTGACTAATATTGCCGGCTTCGGCGGTGTCCTTGGCGCCACTATGCGGGCCTATTTTTACCGTAAGCATGCTAGCAAAAAAGATATCCTTATAGCAATTTCTAAGATTGCGGTTTTCCTTCTTTCTGGATTATCTGTACTCTGCTGGGTTGCCCTAGCATTCATGTTTGTTTTCCACCAGGGAGGTCACTTTAACCAATACGCAATCTGGTTAGTTGCTGGTGGCCTTTACTTCCCAATTGTCTTTTACATTACCCTAATCAATGACAATCGATTATTTAAGGACGTCACTCCAAAAATTGAAGCCCTTCTTGTTGGTAGTTCAACCTGTGAGTGGTTATTTGTTGCCCTCTTTTTCCTATTAGTCGGTTGGTGTTTAGGTATTCGCCAAAACTTGGCCTCTGTTTTACCCCTATATGTGGTTGCCCAATTACTTGGTGTTATCTCGATGATCCCAGGTGCATTAGGTTCATTCGATGTCATGATGATGTTGGAACTTTCTTTAATGGGAATCCCTAAACCAACAATTGTCATTTGGCTATTACTTTTCCGGATCTTCTATTATATTGTTCCCCTAATTATTGCAGGAATCATGTTCTTACATAACTTAGCAGAACAAGTCAATGAATTTTTCGATGGGCTTCCTTTAATCATTGTCCAAAACACCGCTCACTTCCTCATCACTGCATTTATGTATATCTCAGGAATCTTAATGTTGTTAGCGGCTGCTGTTCCTGATATTACAGCGGATAATAAACTTTTTGCCCGTCTCTACCCCTTCACCTTCTTCTTTATCCACCAGTTATCAACAGTCCTATTTGCCATCGCAATGTTAGCCTGTGCACGTGGACTAGCTTCAAAGGTTAAAAAAGCATACTGGCCAACCCTAGTTCTCTTGTTAATCGGGATTATTAGTACATGGTGGAATCTTAGGACAATGAGCTTGACCATCTACCTGGCAATTGTCCTAATCTTGATTTTGCTGTCCAAAAAGGGACTTTATCGGGTTAAACTTCAATATTCCATTAGTAAATTTGTTGGTGATCTGCTGATCTTCGCAGGAAGTTGTATTCTTTACGTCATTGTAGGGGTAATTAATGATCCAAAATATTCTAAAGCTCACCGCATCCCTAACTTCTTCCTCTTTCCTGGAGAAAAAGTATGGTTATCCGGCTTAATTGGTCTGGTACTTGGGTTAATCCTTCTGGTACTTATCCTCCATTATTTCTGTTTTGGTCGCGATCCGTTTATGCGACAAGAAAGCTTTGATGCCGATCGTATTCGCAAAGTAATTGATCAGTTCGGTGGTAGTCGAACCAGCCATCTCGCTTTCCTTCGTGATAAGAGCCTATACTTCTACAAAGAAAATGATCAGGATCAACTGTTCTTTATGTATCGGCGAAAATACGATCGCTTAATTGTTATGGGGGATCCGATTGGTAATCAAAAACTGATCCGGCCTGCCCTTCGTCAATTCTTACGAGAAGCCGATCTTTATAATTATCAGTTAGTCTTTTATGAAGTCTCCGGTCCATTCACAATGGTTCTTCACGAATTTGGTTTTGACTTTATCAAGACAGGAGAAACCGGACTGGTAAAACTAGCTGATTTTACTCTTGCAGGGAAACGTCAACGTTCTCAACGAGCTCTAATGCATAAGTTTGATCGTGAAGGTTATCAATTTAACGTTGTCAAACCACCATTTGATGACGACTTTATGAAAGAAATTAAAGCAGTCTCTGATGACTGGCTTGGCAAGCAAGTAGAAAAAGGATTTTCATTAGGTTTCTTTGATCCGTATTATATTCAACAAGCTCCTGTAGCAACCGTGTCCGACAAGGATGGTAAGATAGTTGCTTTTGCTACCTTTATGCCGACTGGCGGTAAAAAGTACCTTACCATTGACTTAATGAGACACTCTCATGATGCACCATCTGGAATCATGGATAAGATCTTCATTAGCATGTATCTCTATGGACAAGAAAATGGTTATGAATACTTTGATCTTGGAATGGCACCACTATCTAATGTTGGAGAATCACAATTTAGTTTTCTTGGTGAAAAGATTGCCCACTTTATTTATGAATATGGATATCACCTGTATGGTTTCCAAGGTTTAAGGCGATACAAGAACAAGTACGCTGATATTTGGGAATCACGTTATACCGCCTTTAGAAAGTGGAGTTCAATTATTAATTCCATGCTTAGCTTAGTTAGTGTCGTCAATCAACGAGCCGATAAGCCAGAAAAGCGGATGTTTTTCTTCTGGATCGCCCGTTAATTTGCCGCAAGTTAAATATTGAACTATAATGACCGTGTAATCGTTTACACGGTCATTATTTTTATTTAGGAAGGCGAATAATATGGCTACTGTTTATCTATCAGCAAAGTTGCCAAAAGTTGCTTCACAAATTCTTGATAAAGCAGCTATTCATTACGATGTTTACGATGGTGAAGGATTAATTACAAAGGACGAACTTATCAAGCATGTTAAGGATTGCCAAGTTTTAATTACTCCCCTATCTACCCAGGTTGACCAAGACGTAATTGATGCTGCGCCAAAACTAAAGTTAATTGCTAACTTTGGAGCTGGTTTCAACAACATTGATGTTAAGTATGCACGGAGCAAAGGAATCGATGTCACAAATACCCCATTTGTATCCTCAACCGCAACTGCTGAAGTTGCCAGTGGATTAGTAATTGCCTTGATGCGGCGGATTGTCGAAGGTGATCGGCGGATGCGTTCTATCGGCTTTGATGGCTGGGCACCTCTGTTCTTCCTCGGCCACGAATTAGCCGGTAAGACTTTGGGGATTGTTGGCCTAGGTAGTATTGGTAAAGGGGTTGCTCAACGTCTTCACGCATTCAATATGAAGATTATTTACACCCAACGTCGCCAAGCTGATCCTGCAGTTGAAGCTCAATATTCTGCTGAATATGTAACCCTTGATGAATTACTAAAGCGCTCTGATGTTGTAACACTCCACTGCCCATTAACTCCAGAAACCCACCATATGATCGACGCACCACAATTCGCCATGATGAAGGATTCCGCTGTATTGATTAACTGTGC
>JAHLFK010000064.1 GCA_018883805.1 Candidatus Limosilactobacillus merdavium
GTATGCTATTCGACATACTGTGGGAGAGGTAAATTTACTGCCTCATCATGACCACAACACGGACTAAGGAGGTTTTGTCTCGTGGCAAAGAAAGTAGCTAACGTTGTCAAGTTGCAAATTCCTGCCGGTGCCGCTACACCAGCTCCACCAGTAGGTCCTGCACTTGGACAAGCAGGTATTAACATTATGGGCTTCACTAAGGAATTCAACGCTCGGACTGCAGACCAAAAGGGTATGCTTATCCCAGTTGTTATTACTGTTTATGAGGACCGTTCATTCGACTTCATTACTAAGACGCCACCTGCTGCTGTCTTACTGAAGAAGGCCGCTGGTGTTGAACATGGTTCCGGTGAACCTAACACTAACAAGGTTGCTTCTGTAACCAAGGCTCAAGTTAAGGAAATCGCCGAAACTAAGATGCAAGATCTAAACGCCGCTGATGTTGAAGCAGCTATGCGCATGATCGAAGGTACTGCACGGAGCATGGGCTTCACTGTTGAAGACTAGTTGCTAAGTAGCAGACCGGATGTGCTATTAAAGTAGTGCATTCCCGTGGGAGGTATTAACTCCGCTAGACCACATTTGCAAGGAGGAAAACACAAGATGGCTAAAAATCGTGGTAAGAAGTACCAAGATGCGCTTAAAAAGGTTGACAGCAAGAAGCAATACGCTGTTAACGACGCAGTTCAATTAGTAAAAGATATTGATTTCGCTAACTTTGACTCAACTGTTGAAGTTGCATTTAAGTTAAACGTTGACACTAAGCAAGCAGACCAACAATTACGTGGTGCCGTTGTTTTACCAAACGGTACTGGTAAGGACCAAACTGTTATTGTTTTCGCAAAGGGAGACAATGCTAAGGCTGCTAAGGATGCTGGTGCTGACTTTGTTGGTGACACTGACTTGGCTGACAAGATTCAAGACGGTTGGTTAGACTTTGACGTTGCAATCGCAACCCCTGACATGATGCCAGTTGTTGGTCGTTTAGGTCGGATTCTTGGACCTAAGGGCTTAATGCCAAACCCTAAGACTGGTACTGTTACTATGGACGTTGCTAAGGCCGTTGAAGAATCAAAGGCTGGTAAGGTTACTTACCGGACTGACCGTGACGGTAATGTTGCTGTTCCATTTGGTAAGGCATCATTCGATACTGACAAGTTAGTTGAAAACTTGAAGACTATTGAAGAAGTTGTTATGAAGTCTCGTCCAGCTTCTGTACGTGGTACTTATGTACAACACGCTTCAATCGCTTCAACTTTCGGACCAAGTGTTACTCTTGATTTGGAAAGCTTCTAAGCTAACTAATAAAAAAAGAGATCGGGAAATACCCCGTTCTCTTTTTTTGGTTTAAAATAATTTACAATTAATGATTGTGTTCAGGGTTAGAGGTGTGCTATTATATTTACCGGAGTCATTATGGCGGTATTGGTGAAGTTTGGTTAACACACCGGTTTGTGGGTCCGGCACGCGTGGGTTCGAATCCCACATACCGCCCTGACCAAGATGAGTTACTATAACTCAATAAATGAAAAGGTTCATGATACTTGGAACTTCTGAGTATCATGAACCTTTTTTCTTTAAGCTTTTAATTAAAGATTGGCTTTGCTTGTAACCATTTAGAAATAGCGATGGAGAGCCCAACTCCCATTGCAAGTGGAAGAAGTGCTGAGAAGTTTAAGTGACAAACTTCAAATAACATAAATAGTGCCATTAACGGTGCCTGTTGAGAAGCAGTAAGGAAAAATGCTGCTCCTAAGACAGCAACTTGAGCAATGGTAACACCTGGAACAAAAGTAACATAGAGCATTCCGGCAAAGGCACCAATGACTGCTCCTGCAGCAATTGATGGTGTTAAGACACCACCATAGCCACCACACTTCATTACGAAGAGAGTAACCAGTACTTTTGCAATAAGGCCAAAGAGTAATGCAAGAATCACGGTCCGGTTATGAGAATTAGTACTCATTGCAAGTTGAGCTAGTCCCCGCCCATTACCCATGATTTGAGGGTAGAAAGCTGCGATTCCCCCAGTAACTGCAGCAATTACTGGCAATTGGATCAGAATATTTATATTACGAACACGATGAGCCTTAGCCTTAGCAATATATTTTTTAAAGATAGTTCCCAATATTCCAGAAATTGGTCCAAGCAGGATAACTAAAGGCAAGATTTGTAAGTGGAAATTATTTGGCCCCACAAGATAATAAGGCTTGTAGCCCTTTACGATTGAACCAATCAAGGTAGCAATTGTCGACATTGTTAAACTAACAGCAACTACTCTGGCATTAACTTTTTTGTATAGCAACTCGATACAGAATATTGCTCCAGTGATTGGGGCAATATAAACTCCAGCAAATCCAGCACCGGCAGCTGATGCTACTAGCATTTTACGATCTTCAGCACTTAAGCGGAGGGCAGGATGGTTTGCGGTTAATTCTTCCCATTTTTGAGCCCAAGCTGCACCGGCTTCACGAGGAGCTAATTCACGACCAATTGAATTTCCAGTTCCAACGAAGAAAATTTGGGTACAAACATGAATTAAGGTTTTTACTAATGGCATTTTTTGACCACTAACCGCTTTTCCTAACTTAACAGGGCGATAATTGCGCTGTAAGTAGTACCAAATAATTGCAGCAATAATCCCACCAACCAAGACAGAAATAAAGCGGTGCATAGCTCCAGCGTCAACATCTACTGGAACCAAGTTTGACTCTTCAAAATTCAAAAAGAAACGCTCTGTTAAGTCTAACAACATGCTTAACAGTAATGAACTAAAGCCAACGATAACACCTAAAATTAAAGTAGCAACAATAATTGCAGTGTTTTTTGATCTAGATTCCATTACTAATTTTCCTCCTCATCATGCCAATCCCCACTGCCAGGTTGATTGTAACTAGCACCATTAGGTAACCTGAAATTGAGTTGATCGTACCCATTCCACGAATGCTGTTGGTGGTACATTTTTGTTTCGTAATTATTAATCGAATGGCGAGGGGAAATTTCTAATGTCTGACGAACAAGATTAGAAAGTCGTAACATTTCTTTTGGCGGTGCAATTTGAAATGATGCGTTATCAATAATTGCATCTTTACCTTGCAAATGAGTATGAGAAGTATTTGTTAATGCGGGATGATAGCTTAGGTATAAGCGACCAACCTGATTGATTGGCAGATCCGTACGAACGCCGTCTTGTACAGCCGTCATAATCTGATTGGCTGCACTGAGCGAACCATGACGCTTGAAAGAGACAATGGCGGACTGTAAAATCTGTTGACCACGTTCTTGACGTCCGTAATCATTATTAGGATCATCGTAGCGCATTCGCGAATACTTCAATGCTTCATTACCGTTGAGGTGCTGCTTACCCTTTTTGAAATGATGCCCTTCGTAATTAAAAGCAAATGGGTTATCAACGGTCACACCACCAACGGCATTGACTACTTTTTTCAAGGTTCCCATATTTGTAAGAACATAATAATCTACGGGAACATGGAGCAATTCAACCACCTGTTTTTTGGCCTGTTTAGCACCACCGATTGCATATGCAGCATTAATTTTAACGAAATCAGGTCCTTCTTTAGTATTAACGCGGACAAGGATATCTCGGGGAATGGCGACCATAACGATCTTCTTTTGTTGGGGATTAACCGTTAATAATTCCATTGTATCCGTGTTACCAGCGTAGGCAGTTCCGCGGCCGAGCGCTCCAACATCTGTTCCCATTACTAAGACGGTAAATGGTTGACCATTTCGTAATTTCTTAGGTAAAGAACGGGAGTTAGTGGTCATCATCTGGCTAGCTGCAGTGTTAACGGAATGGTGAATTCCAATAATTAGAAGAGTAACCGTTATTAACCCGAGCACCATTGCCACTGGCCAAATGCGACGATGATGAGAAGCATGCCGACTATGATATCTACTCATTCAATTTCACTTCCTAATCAATTATTGAATAGCTGAATAATTATAATCTCTAGTGTACGCGGAACCTGGATAAGAAGAAAATACTGTTTTATAATAAGTGATATCAAATATTTTTATATCAGGAGCAATCATAATGAACCTGAAACAACTTCATCAATTCTTGGTTGTAGCCCAAGAACATCAAATTTCAGCAGCGGCAAAATTATTGTATACTTCGCAGCCACCGCTTTCTTATAATATGAAGCAACTAGAAAAGGAATTAGAAACTAAGCTATTTATCCGTGAATCCCATGGTATTGAATTAACTGAGGCTGGAAAGGTATTTCAGCGGTATGCCCAGCAGATCGTGAACCTAACCGGTAATGTTAAGGAAGAACTTCATCGTGAACAAGCTGGGACTATGGGAACAATTAAATTAGGCCTAATGTCCTCCGCTGGGAAATTAATTCTGCCGTCTATCCTTCAATCGTTTCGTCAATATTATCCGGCAGTGACTTTTGAGTTAACTGAAGGGAATACCTTTGAATTAATAAAACAAGTAAATAGCGGCTTAATAGATCTCGCGCTTGTCCGGACGCCCTATAACGCAGTTGGAATTGAAAAGAAATCACTTACTGATGACCCGATTGTAGCGGTCTTTGACAATCACCAGTATCAATTACCAGTAGGGCGGCTTAAATTAACTGACTTTAGTGATCAACCGTTGATCCTTTATCGTCGCTTTGAAGCCATGCTAAATGATGGTTTCGCTCAAGCAGGGATTGCACCATTTTATGCTGTTAAATGCGACGATGCACGAACAGCAGTATTATGGGCTGATCAGGGGATGGGAGTTGTGTTAGTCCCTAAGTCGATTGCAGAGTTATATGCCCATCATACTGTCAGGATGATTGAACATCCTGCTTGGGTAACACAGGTTCAGTTAGTTTGGCAGAAAGGTAACCAATTGAGTCCAATTACACAGAAATTAATTGATGCACTATAAAAACATCCTTAGATCGGTTTACGTGAATTTGAACCAATCTAAGGGTGTCCTTTTGTTTAATGAAGATTTTTGAGTAAGGGATTAATCAGCCACTGTGAAAGTTGATGGCGTTCAGCATTCATTATTAACCACCAACCACTAGCTAATAGCAGTCCACCAATAACGTCACTAGTAAAATGAGCACGGAGGTAAACTCGGGTAACCATGATAATAATGATCCAGATTACACCAATAAGGCGGAGAAGATAACGATTAGTGGATTTCTTAATGTGTGGGGTAATGAGCGCCAGAAGAGTTAGTACAAAGACTGTCGTTGCAAAGGTATGACCACTGGGGAAACTATAACCATGAGCGGGAAAGAGTTTATCAGTTGGCCGTTGCCGGAGAACATTATATTTTACTAGGATTACTAGAGAATAGCCGATGAACTGGAGGAAAACATACCACAGACTTTCGTTAACTCGTCCATGCCACCAGAGAATTAAAGCAATCAAGATAGTGATACATTGAAGGATAATCGGGTCACCACAATGGGTGAGAACAATCATAATGTTTGTTTTAAAAGGGGATGTTGGTTGAACAAGATTATAGCCATAATAATCAAATGATTGAATCCAATTCATTTTGCACTTAACTGCAATTAAGAGGAGGGCGAAGATTATCCAACAACTAATCCCTAAAATTAATGCATTTTTCTTTTTCATTGCGAATTCTCCTAAAAAATCGCCATTAAATTTAATCCAGTAAGAATGGCTACTAAGAGATAGTCTAGTACTGTTTGCCAATGCTTATTAACATGTGCTCCCATTAGCTTAGAATTACTGGTAATGGCAACTAGTGGGAATAAGGTAAATGGTAATGCAATGCTGAGAACAATTTGAGCATAGATGATTAGCTGCTCAAATTGAGTTTCATTAAATTTGATGACACAGCCAATAATAATGATTGGAATTAAAGTGACAAATCGGGTTAATAGTCGCCGTTTCCATAGTGGCAAGCGAATATTAATATAGCCTTCCATCACAATTTGTCCCGCTAAAGTACTGGTAATGGAAGAAATTAGACCGGTAATCAATAGTGCAAAACCAAATAACCAACTCATTAAAGGACTCGATAGTGTACCAACAATATGAGGATCTTTAAGGCCATAAAAGACATCGGCAAGACTATTTAAATTCCCAGTATGGTTGAAGAGTGTTCCACCAAGGATCAGGAGCAATGCATTGACGAGAAGGGCAGCCACTAGGTGAATTACAGAATCCCAATTAGCGAACTTAAGAGTTTCAGTAACTTGTGCGGGATCATGTTCGTCATAGCGACGGCTTTGCGCTAACGCAGAGTGGAGATAGATATTATGAGGCATAATTGTTGCCCCAATAATACCTAAACTTAGTAAGAGTTTGGAGTGATTAACTAAAATCTCTGGATGAGGGATAAAACCATTTAAGATGCTGACAATATTTGGATGAGCACGACAGACTTCAACCAAGAAGATTCCGCCAACAATGAGAATTGTGGCTAAGACGATGAATTCAACTCGGCGAATACCAAAGCGTAGGAAAACTAGAACAATTAAGACATCAGCAACAGTTAATAATATTCCAGCGATCAATGGTAGCTTAAATAAGAGGTAAAGGGCAACAGAGGTTCCAACAACTCCTGTTAAATCAGTTGCCATCATGGCCAACTCATTTAACAGCCAAAGAATAATTCGGATAGGTTTAGACACTCGTCCAGCGATTGCTTGGGCAAGATCAGTCCTTGTGACAACCCCTAGTTTAATTGATAAGGATTGCATGATCATTGCAACAATAATTGAAACAAACAGAACAACTAATAAGGAATAACCATATTGACCACCGGCTGCAAGTGAGGTTAACCAGTTACCGGGATCCATATAACCAACGGCAACTAATGCACCTGGTCCACTATAAGCAAGAAATTTTTCCCAAAAAGCTGACTCGTAGACAGTTGGAACTTTGACACTTCCGTTAATCTCATCGAGACTTTTCTTTTTCATTTTTCTAGATGCTCCTTAGCAAGTTCTGCGATAAATTGTGCAAATTGCGAATTATCATTAAGTGACGGAACAATTGCTAAGTTATTTCCACCATTTTCACGGAACGTTTGATAATTTTGAACGGAATTTTCTTCAATTGTTTCTAGACAATCAGTGACAAAAGATGGCGACACTACTAAAATATCTCGTTTGCCTAACTGGACTAGTTGGAGCAAGGTATTCTTCAAATAAGGCTTTAACCATGGCATTGGACCAAACTTTGATTGGTAAGCCATTTTTACTTTATCTTGAGGGATATTTAGTCGCTTGCGAAGCTCAACCGTAGTTCGTTCAGTTTCATCTTTGTAAGGATCACCATGCTTTACCATTGAAACAGGAATCCCATGATATGAAATCATTAACATATCGTATTGTCCCTTGTCCCATGCTTCTTGAATATGGTGACTAAGGATGTCCAAGTATTGTGGCTCATCAGCAAAGCGATCGATGATTGGCAATGTAGGATCGACTGCTTTCACTTGGTCAATAATTGATTGGGTTGTACTTTTTGTAAAATGAGGAAAAAGGGACAGCACAATAATATGTTGACATTCTTTTTTCATTTGTTTAATCGTATCTGCAATGCTTGGCTTGCCATAAGTCATTGCCATTTTCACTGACCACTCTGGTAAAGCAGCCTGGACTTTTTGAGTAAGCTTGGCAGTATTGACAATCAGTGGTGAGCCATCTTTTAACCAGCAGTCACGATAGAATGTTGCTGAACGCCATGAACGCATTGGAAGAATAATCACGTTCAGTAGAGGCTTCCAAATTGCTGCTGGCATTTCGACAACATTGTGATCACCAAGAAATTGGCGAAGATACTCTTTAACTGCTGGAGTTGTTGGTTCGGCAGGAGAACCGAGATTTACAAGTAGTAGGCCATAGTTTTTCATCACGTACGTTCCTCCAAATAGGTAATAAGTCAATTGTACAATAAACTAGTTAACAATCCTTATCGAATAATATTTAATTATGGCTTTACAAGTTGTTGGGGATGATGGTATACTTACACAGTTGATTAAATATGACTCTGCCTAAGACTCAGGTGGCGAAAGCCTTAATCAGATACCTGCCGAGGAAGAAATTAAGTTCCTTCTCTATGTCTGCGGTCATAGGGATTTTTTTATAAATCCGATCAAACTACATTGCAGGAGGTGAAAATTCATGAGTGAAGCAGCTATTGCTAAGAAGGTTGAAATTGTTAAGCAAACTGTTGATTTGATTAACAATGCTGAATCAGCTATCGTTGTTGACTATCGTGGTTTAACTGTTGCTGAAGTTACTGATTTACGTAAGCAACTTCGTGACGCCGGTGTTAAGATGTCAGTTATCAAGAACAAGATTCTTGACCGGGCCGTTGAAGGCACTGACTACGAAGACCTCAAGAGCACTTTTGTT
>JAHLFK010000065.1 GCA_018883805.1 Candidatus Limosilactobacillus merdavium
ATGCCAATTATTAAATCAGCAATTGAACGTGTTCGTACTAGCGAAAAGGCTGAAGCACGTAACGCATCCCAATTAAGCAAAATGCGTACTGCTATCAAGAAGTTTGACAAGGCAAAGCTTGCTGGCGCAGACAACCTTGATGATCTATACAAGGCTGCTATCTCAGCAATTGACCGTGCCCACTCAAAGGGTCTTATCAAGGCTAATAAGGCTGCTCGTGACAAGTCACGTCTTTCAGCACGTTACGCTAAGTAAACAAAAAAGAGTAGCAATTAGCTGCTCTTTTTTATTTTACAAATAAATAGCTCCTGATGGATTTCCACCAGGAGCTATTTGCGTTTTAAACCATTCGTAAATTTTGTTGCTGACTATACTGCAACATAAAAAGCTGAAAAAGTAATTTGGGATCGCGTTGAGTTGTTTTTAATGCCTTCTCAATATTAACCAACCCGAGATAAGCATTTTCTAAGGCTAATAAACTAAAATTACGGACAGTCCTTAATCCCAACTTAACTCGATAAGGGTGAACTTTTAGCTTCTGTGCCAAGCTCCCCTGACTAAGTCCTCGTGAACTTAATACTTTGATTTGCAGCAGCAATCTAAATTGACTAATTAATACGGCATTTATTCTCAATGGTGGTTGTTGTCCGGCAATTAATTGATCATACAAGTCAATTGATTTTGTCTGATCATGCTTCAAGACAGCGTTAACTAAGTCAAAAACATTCTCATCTAGTGACTGAGGAACTAAATCTTTGACCGCCTGCTGAGTAATATGACGATCTTGATACGTCAGTAATTCCAGCTTGCTTAAGTTAGAATTCATCATCTCATAATCAGCGTTGGTCCTCTGTACCAGTTCATCAATTGCTTCATTATCGATTGAATAATGATCATTGGCTAACGTTGCTTTAATTTGCTGCCGTGCATGCACTTCATCAAGTGGAGACGTATCTACTACTACGGCAACCTTTTTAAGTTCCTTAACTATTTTCTTTCGCCCATCTAATTTTTCATAAGGCGCTAAGAAAACTAAGATTGTTGACGGCTCTGGGTGTTTTAGGTAGCTACTTAAAGAATCCAGATCATGTTCAATCTTTGATGGGCCCTTTTCCCCAGTAAAGAAATATGGCTTATTAACTAATACCAAACGGCGTTCACCAAAAAAAGGAGCTGCCATCGCATCATCAAGTGCAACAGCTAGTGGAGTAGCTTCCATGTCATAACTTCCGACATTCATTACCCGTTCCTCTTCAGGGATTAGGTTAATGAACATTTCGCGTACTTGTTGCAATAAAACTTGCTGGGTACCTAAGGCGAGATAGACCATTGCTGGTGTTTTATTATTTAATTGTTGTTTGAGCGTGGTAACATCCACTGAAATTCATCCCCTCTTAGTTTTGTCTGCCAGGAATAATTAGTACCGATATAACGATATCTAATCATTCCCCTTGTTTGTGTTGAAATCACTTTTACATTATTGCTTTTTAACGTCTCTATTGTTTCTTTGTTCGGATGGCCATACCTATTCCGTCGTCCAGCTGAAATAATCCCCACTGTAGGATCAACCTTTTTTATAAAACTAGGCTTACTGGATGTCCGACTTCCATGATGTCCTAATTTCAAAACATCATACTGTAGGTTCGAATAATACTGAATTAATTTTTCTTCACCACTACGATCTAAATCTCCAGTAAACAAAAACTTCATCTTCCCAAATGTTCCAGCTAATACCATCGAATCCTCATTATTACCTTTTCCCTTGTCAAACGGGTGTAAAACAAATAATTTTGAATTTGCAAAATGACACCCCGCCTTAACAGGGATAATTTGAGGTACCCGCTGACAATCTGCAGGAATAAGTTTTAAAAGGGCTTGCTGTTTTTCCATTCCACTAGGTACTGCAATTTTTTCAATTTGAAAATTTTGTAAGTAAGCTGTCAAATAACCAATATGATCAGTATCATGATGACTTAAATAAATTGTTTCAATTCTTTTAACACCACAGCTTTTTAAATAATTAATACTTGTTCTTACAGCATAATTATTTTTTGTCCTATTTTTTTGTTTACCAAAAATCAGCTTACCACCAGTATCAATTAATTCTACCCGATTACTGAATGGATAACGAATAATTGCGCTATCTCCTTGTCCGATATCGACAAAAGTTACTTCTCCATAAAGTGGAATATGAATTAAGGTAAAGGTAATTAAATATGCCCCACCTAATATCAACAACATCTTTATCCGGTAGTGATCAATTATTAATAACGTTAAACAAAATAAGATCCATGTCATCACGTTGATTGGTTTACCAAAACTAATCATTCCCGGAAATTGGCTTAACGTACCGAGGACCCGTTCAAAAATATTCAAACAATGGTTTATCAAAAAAACTCCACCGGGAAAGAGCTTAAAAAGAAACGCGCTAATAATAACTGCAGGAAAAATAAACCACGAAAAAATTGGAATAATGATAAAACTACAAACAAACGTTAAAACGTGAAGCTCATAAACAAATGAAATAATCGATGGCAACCCAATCAGATTCAACAAAAACGACTGACGATATCCCGTTATCTCTGGTGGAATAACATGTAATGAAAATGATAATAAGTAACTTAGCTGACCACCCAATGTAAAAAGAAGCCACGGATCATAGATCAGTCCCCCAATCAAACTGAGGGCCCAACCATCTAAAGGACTTAAATGTGTTAGCTTTTGAACCAATCCCATCTCTGCCATAATTGTCGCACGAATTAAGCTAATCGAACCACCACCAATTATCAAATAGAAAGGTAGTGCACATATTAATAGCCATTCAATATCTTCGCGATTAAAACGACAATAGACTAACAATTTACGTAAGCAATTAGTCAATAAAACAACGTGCATCCCCGAGATACAAAATAAATGAAGGAGACCCAACTTTTTAACATTTTGCATCAATTCATCATTTTGGGAATTCTTCATCCCTAGAATTAATTGTTGGCAATAGCCATTTAGGGGATGCGGTAATTGATTAAAGTAATTATATAAGTTTGCTCTTATTAGATGGCATTTCTGAAATAAGTTTGCCCTATTTACCAACAAAACCTGAACCTGCTTGCATTTCACCTGATTATAAATATGAAACTGCCAATAATATCGTTGTGAGTCAAATTGATTGAAATTAGTAGCTGGTTCAATTGGTTGAATTTGACCGTTGACTGTCCATTTCGATAATGATCTAATTTGGGCGAATCGCTCTGTTTCACGATCATTTTTTCCGTAATAAACTAGGTTAACCTTTCGCCCTGTTCGACAGTTAACCGCTCGTGCATTAACTATCGGACCGTTGATCATAATTTGATCTGGCATTACTAAATAGGTTTGTCCTACCACATCATGCTGGAGGTTAACCGTTTGTTTTGCGATCAGCTGCTGTTCATTAAAGCAAATAAATAAGGTAATTACCGCTGAAAATAAAGTTAGCCCTATTACTACCCGTTCTTTCAAGCTAATGATGCGATAAGAAAGAAAAGCTAGTGGTGCAAGTAATAAATAACAATGGTTTAAGAGAATAACCGTTATCAGCCCCGCAACAATTGCCGGGAAGATCAACCGGTTAAAAATCACTACTTTTGTTCTGGATGAATATATTGATCCAGATTTACCTCTTCAAGAATATCATCATCCAATTTAATTTGGTTAAGTCGGACATTTTTTAATTTGATTAATTGTTTAGCATATTCGTCATTGTGGTAGTTCCGAATATAATTGATTTCTTTTATGCCCGCTTGCAAGAGACTTTTAGTGCATTGCAAGCAAGGAAAATCAGTCACATATAAACTCGCACCGTCTGATGAAACACCAAACTTAGCACATTGTAAGATTGCATTCATTTCTGCATGAATTGTCCGTACACAGTGACCATCACGCAAGTAGCAACCTTCATCAATGCAATGGGCATCACCAGAAACGGAGCCGTTATAACCACCCGCGATTATCCGCTTATCACGAACTAGGACGGCACCTACTGACAAGCGATTACAGGTGCTCCGTGACGCTAATAATGCTGCCTGAATCATAAAATATTGATCCCAATCAATTCTTTTTTTCATCTTATTCACGCTTTCCATACTTTTGATGATAGTATAACAAAATTAAAATCAAACTAAAAATTAGACTGCCAACATTGGCTTTAACTTAGCAACGGTTTTATCTCCAAAACCATTAATATTTTTCAAATCGTCAACAGAATTAAAATTACCGTGCTCTTGACGATATTGGAGGATTAGGTCAGCTTTTTTATCACCGATGCCAGTAATTTTACAGAGTTGCTCTTTAGTTGCCGTATTAAGATTAGTAATTTGTTGTTCGCCATTTATTCCACCTGCGTCACCGCTTAAGTTATTTACCCCGCTTTCTCCAAACGAGCCAGGCATTTTTTCACCTTTCTTAGGAATATAAATAACTTGTGCATCAACTAACTGCTTAGCCAAATTAACTTGGTTCATATCAGCGTCCGCAGTCTCTCTGCCAGCGGCATTCAGCGCTTCATTAACTCTGGAGCCTCCTGGCAAGCGGTAAACACCAGGATGGGCAACTGCTCCTTTAATATCAACACAAACTGCCTTTTTCCCCTGCACTTGCGATTGCTTTTGCGTTTGTGAAACCTTTTTATTAGCCATAAATGACTCATCCATCTTATTAGATCTTTCGTTAAAAAGATTTCCTCCACTAATCATTAATACTGCTAAACCGATGAAAGCCACTATAATTTTACTTCGATGGTTAAACCATATCTCCTCTAAGCGTTCCATAATTACCTCCTAGTAATATAGGACGGAAAAGATTTGCTTTGACATTTTTGATTTAACATAAAATCCGCTATCAAACATAAATAAGCCCCAGACGTTCTTAATCGAACATCTGGGGCTTATTTATTCACCTATTAAGGGTGTGTTTTCAAATACCGCACCGCATCATCAAATGAGGATACAGGAACAACCTTCATTCCTGGTGCAGCTTTCTTAGCAGTTTTCTTAGCTAATTGGTAGTTGGTCATATGTTGTTCTTCATACTTCAAGAGGAGCTTTGATGGCTTAACATAAGGCGCAAAGAAAATCGTGGCTCCTGCTTTATGTGCTGCAACCACTTTTTTATCTATTCCGCCAATTTCACCAACCGAACCATCAGGATTAATCGTTCCAGTTCCCGCAATTTTACGACCATGACGTAAATCTTGTCCTGTTAGTTGTTGGTAAATTTGTAAGCTAAACATCAAACCACCAGAAGGTCCTCCTAATTGGCCTGGATCAACTTTTACTGGAATTTTAGTATGAACCTTAACATTATCAGTCAGGACAATTCCAATTCCAGCTCGCGAAGAAGCAATCTTAACCAATGGCTTCGTAACAGTATGTTGATGACCGTTATGTAAATAAGTAACGGTAAGTGGAGAACCAACCTTCCGTTTAGCAATATACTTTTGAAAACCTAAGGCAGTGTTATAGTGTCGGCCATTTACCTTTGTAATTGTGTCCCCGACTTTAATGTCATTTTTAAACTTTGAGTTTTTTGCAACTTCAAGGACATAAATACCAAGGTACTTTTTGCTAAACTCTTCGTGTGCAGCCTTATAAGCATTCGCAATCGCTTCATTAATTGCGCTCTGCATATAAAAATCTTGCACTTTATTGAAGGTCACATTATTTTGTCCGCCAGTAACATCTTGTTTATTTTCAATCGTATTATAGGGCGTTAACTTTGCCCACACATAAGTCGCCGGTCGTGCCTGCTGGAGATAAACAGAAGTGATCATAAAACTTCCCTTCTGTTTATCCGGATGGCCCTTGATTTTAACGTAAGAGCGTAAACTATCAGCACTACCAGGACTCTCAATGTACTTGTTAAGTGGCCAAAATAAAAACCAACCAATAAATAAAACGGCAAATAGAGTAAGCAGTATTCGCCGCATAATTACTTTATCTTGTTTTTTCATTTTGCTCCTTAACTTGCTCTAATTTCTTTTCTTCAATCCGCTTCTTTAAGGCTTCATTAATATTCTTTGGTAAGTAAGCTGAAATATCGCCACCAGCTGAAGTAACTTCTTTCAGGAGACTGCTAGAAAGGTGCTGATATTCAGGCTTAGCGAGAAAGAAAATTGTTTCGCATTGATCATCTAAGAAATTGTTCATTGCGGCGATGTCACGCTCATATTGAAAATCAGTTGTATTCCGCAATCCGCGCATTAAATAATCTGCGCCAATCTTGTTCATTAAGTCAACTGTTAATCCGTCTGTGGTGATTACAGAAACGTTATCTAAACCAGAAACTGCTTCACGAATTTGAGCAACCCGTTCTTCAACTGTAAATAAAGGCGTTTTACTTTGATTAGTCATTACGGCAACGGCTAATTGATCAAATAGCGCACTCCCCCGTTTGATTAGGTCAAGGTGACCTAGTGTTAATGGATCAAATGTACCTGGAAAAACTGCAACTTTCATTTTTTTACCTTCCTTCAAATCGATAGAAATTCAGAACAGTAATACCATAACTCTGTCGTTTAATAAGCTTAAATGAATCAATATCATCTGGCAGATTGGCCTCCTGATTGGTCTCAGCAACAATTAATGCTTCTTCATTCAAAAGACCCAGTTCAACCATTCTTGTCATATCTTTTACAATTTGCTGCTTTGCATAAGGTGGATCCAAATAAATCAAGTCAAATTTCTTACCTTGCTTATCAAGGACACTTAATGCCTTGCGGGAATCCATTTTTAAAACAGTAAATTTTTCTGGATGCTTAGTTACTTCAATATTAGCCTTAATCGTTTTGATTGCAGGATAGGCCCGATCAACAAGCACCGCGTTTTCAATTCCTCGCGAAACTCCTTCAATACTAAGGCCACCACTACCACCATACAAATCAAGACTTGTCCCTCCATCAAAATAGGGACCAATAATATTAAATAACGCTTCCTTGACCTTATCTGTTGTTGGCCGTGTTGCCATTCCCGGAACAGCAGCTAACTTCCGACCACCAAATTCTCCAGCGACAATTCTCATTTTTAATCATCCTCATCGTGTTGTTTATATAAACCAGTCTCTTCCAAATCAGTTAAGGTTGGATCAAGATCGGGGCGGGCAGAACTTAACACATGTTTTACTGCCCGGAGATTTTGGACTCGTTCCTTAACTTCATCATAATGATCTTGGTTAACATATAAGATCGCGTAATGGAATCGCTTTGAAACATATCGCAGCTGACCATAATGATGAAGGCTGCGAAGGACACGACGACCATTATAGTAAACAATAATAGCACGGCGTTTTGTTAAATTAAACAATGAACTACCCCCTAGCCCTTAATTGTTGACGAGCAGTTCTTCTTATTGCCCGTTGCTTATTTTGTCGAATACTAATATTCATAATCAACCCAACAGTGAACGAAAGGATCAGCATACTAGACCCACCATAACTAATAAATGGGAATGTAACCCCAGTAATTGGTAATAGCCCAAGGACACCACCAATATTGAAGAAAGTTTCGATTAGAATAAACGTTGCTGAACCATAACATAGAAGCATTTCGTACATCGAATTGCTCCGTACGCCAACCTGAATCATTCGACAAATAATTATCATTAGCAACAATAAGATTGCAGTAACACCAACTAAACCTAATTCTTCACTAGTTATTGACATTATGAAGTCAGTGTTTGGTTCTGGAAGATAACCCATTTTTTGGACACTGTTACCTAATCCTGAGCCCAAAACACCACCATTGCTAATAGCATAGTAAGAGTTAACTAGCTGACTCCCTGAACCCGATGCATTACCAAACGGGTTCAAAAAGGCAACGAATCGTGCCATCCGGTAACCGTGAATCAAACCACTTTCAACGGCTTTCTCAATCAGTAAATAACCCATAATTGGGATAAATAGCAATACACTAATTCCAAAGCTCCAGCGAAAATCACAAGCAAGGAAGAGAACCGCGACAATCATCACATTGATCGCCATCCCCCCAATATCTGGTTGAAGAGCAATTAAAAGTAGACAAAGACCGACAATTAGCCATGGTCCACCACCAGCACTAATAAAATGATCGTGACGGGCACGAACTCTCGCCATTCGATCAGATAAATAAAGGATAAAATAAACCTTACAAATTTCAACTGGCTGAATGTTAATAACTCCTAAATTAATCCATCCTTTGGCACCATTAACAGCATGGCTCAAGACTAAAACGAATAATAACATTCCTACCATTACGAAAGTAGAATCACGCAGGAACCGTGATGTCCTGTAGTGGGATAGCGAATAATTTGCGCCAAATAAGAGCGCCATAATCCCCATCACAACGTAAATAGTTTGCTTAATTAAATACGAGGTTGGTGATCCACCATTCTGCATTTCAATCGCTGCACTTGATGAATAAACCATTACAATTCCAACCATGCAAAGAATTAAGTAGGGCACCATTAAATAATAGTCCCAGTAATGAAAGTTATCCTTAATCTGAGAAATATGAATTTTATGAATATGCTTAGCTTTCACCATTGCACCTACCTAATTGAAAAAATTCTCCTTTATTATACACCAAAAAGAAAAATAGTCCTGTAGCTGGCAAGTTGACCATCTTCAGGACTATTTTAATTAATTACTAATAAATTACTTCCGTGAAGCAGCGCGACGACGTTTTGCGTCCTTTTCACGTGCATTAGTGTTAAGGATCTTCTTCCGAAGACGAATGTTCTCTGGAGTAACTTCACAGTATTCATCTTCGTTTAAGAATTCAAGTGATTCTTCAAGTGAGAAGTGAGTAGGTGTCTTGATGTGGGCCATTTCGTCAGAACCAGCGGCACGAACGTTTGTCAAGTTCTTACCCTTAGTGATGTTAACAGTAATGTCATTTTCACGACTGTTTTCACCAACAATCATACCTTCGTATACTTCTGTACCCGGATCAATCAACAATTGACCACGACTTTCAATACCCATCATAGCGTAGGTAGTAGCCTTACCAGCGTTCATTGAAACAAGAGTACCCTTTTGACGACCAGGGTTCCAGTTCTTAATAACTGGTGCGTACTTTTCAAAAGTATGGCTCATAATACCATAACCACGTGTCATAGTCATGAATTCAGTTGAGTAACCAATTAAACCACGTGAAGGTGCTAAGAAGATTAACCGAGTTTGACCGTTTTCACCTGGTTCCATGTTCTTCATTTCACCCTTCCGCTTGGAAAGACTGTCAATTACTGAACCAGTGTATTCATCAGGTGTATCGATTTGAACTTCTTCGAATGGTTCGCACATAACACCATCAATTTCACGGTAGATAACTTGTGGACGAGATACTGAAAGTTCATAACCTTCACGACGCAAAGTTTCAATCAAAATTGAAAGGTGTAATTCACCACGACCTGAAACAGTCCAAGCACCTGGATCGTCTGTATCTTCAACCTTCAATGAAACGTCGGTTTGCATTTCACGCTTCAACCGGTCTTCAAGTTGACGAGCAGTAACAAACTTACCTTCCCGACCAGCAAATGGAGAATCATTAGTCCGGAAAGTCATTTGCAATGTAGGTGGATCAATCCGCAATGGAGTAATTGCTTCTGGATGTTCAGGATCAGCAACAGTTTCACCAACGTTGATATCTTCCATACCTGAAACAGCAATTAAGTCACCGGCTTCGGCTTCCTTAATTTCCAAACGCTTCAAACCGAAGAAACCAAAGAGCTTAGTAACCCGGAAGTTCTTCTTTGAGCCATCAAGCTTCAGCAAGGTAACGTTATCACCGACTTTGATCTTTCCACGGAATACCCGACCAATACCAATACGACCAACGAAGTCATTGTAATCCAAGATAGCAACTTGGAATTGAAGAGGTTCGTCAGAATTGTCAATTGGAGCAGGAATTGTCTTAATAATGGTATCAAATAATGGCTTCATAGTGTGTTCTTGAGTAGAAATATCAGAATCATAACTAGAAGTACCATTCATTGCAGAAGTGTATACAACTGGGAAGTCAAGTTGATCTTCGTCCGCACCTAATTCAATAAAAAGATCGAGAACTTCATCAACAACTTCTTCAGGACGGGCACCCTTACGGTCAACCTTGTTGATAACAACAATTGGAGTCAAGTGTTGTTCAAGAGCCTTCTTCAAAACGAACCGTGTCTGTGGCATGGTACCTTCAAAGGCATCAACAACCAAAAGAACACCGTCAACCATCTTCATAACCCGTTCAACTTCACCACCGAAGTCAGCGTGTCCTGGAGTATCAAGGATGTTAATTTGGTACTTACCATACTTAACAGCAGTGTTCTTTGATAAGATGGTAATTCCACGTTCACGTTCAATAGCGTTAGTATCCATTGCCCGATCTTCAATAGAGAAGTGTTCTGGCAAAGTATCAGATTGTTTTAACATTTCGTTAACCAAAGTAGTCTTACCGTGGTCAACGTGAGCAATAATCGCAATGTTCCGAATGTCGTCACGAGATTTCAAGATTCGATCTTCCTTTCATCTAACTCTACTCTAACAAGTTCAGTATACACTGTCTCGGGAGTGATTTCATAAAAAAACTGCGACAAATTAGTCACAGCTTCGACAACTATTTAGTAATTTGCCAAACATCTTGACAAACTTTTTTCGTTGCTACTAATACAGTGTTAGATGATAACACATTAATTGATTTGCCGTCAATGGTTTTCACTTCTAAACCTAACTCTTCAGCAATTACTCTTCCTGCAGCGATATCCCAAGGTTTTAATTTTGAAGTATATCCACCAAGCTGACCGTTCAAGACATGGATTGTTTCAATACCGGCACTACCATACATCCGCAAGCCTGCAGATTTTCGTGCAATCTCCTGTTGATGATAGATATTTTTCATTAATTGCCAACCATTAATTGCCATTAAGCTTTCACTGAGACTGCTATTCTTCGGAGTTTGCATTTTCTCATCATTAACAAACGCACCATGTCCCCGCTATGCGTGATAGAGACGCCTATTCATAACGTCCATGATATAACCAAGAGTTGGCTGACCATCACAATACAGAGCAAGCATAATTGCAAAATGATCACGCTGCTTTACAAAGTTCAAAGTCGCATCAATTGGATCAATTATCCACACATGGCCATCCAAATTTTGATCAATTTGATGATGAAAACTTTCTTCCTCACCTACAATCCGCGATTCAGGGTCAATCTCGGCAAGTCTCTTCCTAATCACTAGTTCATTTTGTCGATCAACGTTCGTTACTAAATCATTAGCTGAAGACTTAGTGTCAATGGCTAACGGATCATTCATTAATTGAAGTGTTTGATCACGAACTTCCCACATTAATTTTTGTGCTTTGCTATTAAGTTCATCCAGCTGCTCATTATTCAACTTCACTCACCCGAATCTTACCAGCTTGCTGAGCCTTTGTTGCTTGCATTACTTTGTATAATGAGTATCCTGAAACATCAGCAAATCGCTTACTCAATTGTTTTTCATATGACTTAGAATTAACAACTTTCTTGAATTTTTTATACTGATCAACTATTTCCTGACGCTCTACGCCAACCTCATACGCATCTTCTACCACCCGAAACATACCAATAACTGTACTCATTTCATCAGTTGTCCAATCAGAATCAATTGGATATGAATAATTCTTTTCTTTAGCCATTTTTACACATCCTTTTCTTTTATTTTATCTTTAAAACCACAAAACACGCTACCAAATGATAGCGTGTTTTGGGATTTATGGATGTTTTTTAGACATTCTAAATGTGAGTTGGAAGACCAAGAGCAACATCAGCAGCTTCTTGGATAGGTTCATTCAAAGTTGGGTGTGGGTGAATAGTTAAAGCAACATCTTCAACGTTCATACCACAGTTAACAATCAATGAAAGTTCACCGGCTAATGTACTTGCTTCTGGACCAACCACTTGAGCACCAACGACGTTCTTTTCCTTCTTAGTGTAAATGAAACGAACGAATCCTTCTGGTTCATCAAGTGAAACGGCACGAGCATTACCAGCAAATGGGAATTGTGCAGTGGCAACTTCAATACCCTTCTTTTCTGCAGCAGCCTTTGAAAGACCAACTTCAGCTAATTCAGGATCTGAGAAGCAAACTGCAGGAACACCAACCCAATCGTTAGCAGTGTTCTTACCAGCAATTGCACCAGCAGCAGTCTTACCTTCGAAGAATGCCTTATGTGCCAATGCAGGACCTGGAACAATGTCACCAATAGCATAGATGTGGTCAACATTAGTCTTGCCTTGCTTATCAACGATAACTTGGTTGTGATCGTTTAACTTAACAGAAGTCATGTCCAAAGCAAAGTTGTCAGTGTTTGGCTTCCGACCAACAGAAACCATGCAGTAGTCAGCCTTAATGCTTTGTTCCTTACCATCAACTTCGTAAGTTACAGTAACGCTGCTGTCATCTTGTGAAGAATTCTTGGCCATAGCATTTGTAACAATGTCGATGCCCTTCTTCTTCAAGTTCTTTTCAACAACCTTTACCATATCTTGATCAAAGCCACCAAGAATAGTATTGCTACCTTCCAAAATAGTAACGTGTGAACCGAGATCTGCGTATGCACCAGCAAGTTCAGTACCGATGTATCCACCACCGATAACAACGAATTCTTTTGGAATTTCAGTGAGGCCTAAGCCACCAGTAGAATCAATAACCCGACCTTCAAACTTGAAGTTAGGAATTTCTACAGGACGTGAACCAGTAGCCAAAATCAGATTATTCCAGGTAATCTTAGTACCACCATCAAAGTCCATGAATTGCTTTGGACCAGATTTCATAACACGAAGTTGGTGATCATTATCCATCATGGCAGTACCATTAATAACTTCAACCTTGTGCTTCTTCAAAAGCATCTTAACACCACGGGTCATCCGATCAACGACCTTGTGTTGCTTCCAATCTTGGGTCTTCTTGAAGTCAATCTTAGCGTTTGTCTTGTCAATTCCATAAGTAGTGGAATCAAGAGCATCTTGAAGACGGTGACCAGCAGCAATCAATGCCTTAGAAGGAACACATCCAACGTTTAGGCAGACACCACCAAGACCAGTGTGGTTTGGTTCGCCATCACCCTTTTCAATCAGGGTTACCTTTTGACCGAGTTCAGAAGCACGGATAGCGGCAACATAGCCACCAGGGCCTCCTCCGACAATTACTGTATCTTTCTTTTCAACATCAGACATATTAAATTAGCCCTCCATCATTAACAATTCAGGATCTTCAAGAAGCTTCTTTACATAGTTCAAAGCTTCAGTACCTAAAGCACCATCGATCAAACGGTGATCAACAGTTAATGATAACTTCATGTTGTGACCAACAACAATTTCGCCATCTTCATTTACGACAGGTTCAGTAGCAATAGTACCCATACCTAAGATAGCTACTTCTGGTTGGTTGATGATTGGAGTGAACCAGCCACCACGCATAGAACCAATGTTAGAAATGGTCATGCAACCATGAGCCATGCTGTCCGGACTAAGCTTGTTGTCTTCGGCAGCTTGAGCGTTGTCTGAAATTTCCTTAGCAATTTCGAACATACTCTTAGAGTCAGCGTTCTTAATGTTAGGGTTGTACAGACCGTGGTCAGTGCTTGTTGCAATACCAATGTTGTAGTAATGCTTTTGAACTAATTCTTGAGTGCTGTCATCAATTGAAGCATTGAATTCTGGGTACTTCTTCATCATGGCAATAACAGCCTTAACAACGTAAGGCAAGAATGTCAAGTGAATGCCTTGGTCAGCAGCAACAGCCTTGTACTTTTTCCGGTTAGCCATTAACTTGGATACTTCAGCATTAGCGAAGATTGTAACCATTGGACTAATGTCAGCAGAATCACGCATGTTCTTAGCAATGATCTTACGCATGTTAGATAATGGTTCACGAGTTTCAGCATCCTTGCCGGCACCTTCATAAGGCTTGATAGTGTTACCAGCAGCTGGAGCAGCAGCGGCAGCAGTAGCACCTGCAGCTGGAGCAGCGGCAGCAGCACCGTTGAAGTTGTCAATATCTTCCTTCAAAACTTGACCGTGGTTACCACTTGGTTGAACTAAGCTAATGTCAACATCCTTGTCACGTGCATATTGACGTACTGAAGGCATAGCCATAACAAGCTTGTTAGGTTCAGCTAATGGTGCAACACCGCCTTGTTTTGGAGCTGGAGCAGGTTCACTTGAAGCAGGTGCTTCACTTTCAGCTGGAGCACTTGATTCTTCGTCTGCTGAAGTGTCGTCGGCACTGTCTTCAGCGTCTTCATCTTCAACATTAGTGCTTACTCCATCCTTGCCATCGTCGATTAATACAAGGTCATTGCCCTTTTCAACGTGGTCGTCTTCCTTTGCTTCAATCTTCTTGATTGTACCAGCAACAGGAGAAACAAGTTGGGTAGTTGATTTATCAGTTTGAATTTCTACTAATGGGTCGCCATCTTTGACTTGGTCGCCTTCCTTAACTAAGAAAGAAGCGATGTCCCCTTCAGTCAAACCTTCACCCATTTCAGGTAGTCTAAATTTATAAGCCATATCGAATTAACTTCCTTTCTTAATCAGTGGTTGTAACACCGTGATTAATAATTAACAGCTTGTGTTGCGGCATCTTCAATGTCATCAGCACCAGGAAGCCATACATTTTCTGCTTGTGGGAATGGGTAAACAGAGTTTGGAGCAGCTACACGAATAACTGGAGCATCCAAGTA
>JAHLFK010000009.1 GCA_018883805.1 Candidatus Limosilactobacillus merdavium
GTACTCGATAAGATGGTCTAATAATATTTTAGACAATTTGGGTGGTACCGCGGAACAAAAGCCTTTCGTCCCTTAGATGTTGGGGATGAAGGGCTTTTTTATTTATCCTCGATTCTAAGCATATTAAGGAGCTGTAAATTATGAGTTTAATTATTCCAAAGGACTACGATCCAAAATTGTCAATTCGTGAAACTGAAGCTGCCATCCGGTTTATTCGTGAAAACTTCCAAGATGAATTTGGTCAAGAACTTCACCTTCAACGGATGTCTGCACCTATGTTTGTTGAAAAGAGTACCGGACTAAACGATAACCTTAACGGTGTTGAAAAGCCTGTATCCTTTGACATGAAGGACATGCCTGAAGACGATACAATTGAAGTTGTCCACTCTCTTGCTAAGTGGAAGCGTCTTGCACTTAAGAAGTACGGCTTCGGAATGCATGAAGGTCTCTACACTAACATGAACGCCATTCGGAAGGATGAAGACTTAGACAACTTCCACTCCATTTACGTTGACCAATGGGATTGGGAAAAGATCATCTCTAAGGAAGAACGAACTGAAGAAACTTTAAAGGCTACTGTTCGTCAAATCTTTAAGGTTATTAAGCACCTAGAAAAGGAATTATGGTACCTTTACCCTGATGCTGTTTACCAATTACCAGATGATATTAAGTTTGTCACAACTCAAGAACTTGAAGATCGTTGGCCAGACTTAACCCCAATGGAACGTGAAGACAAGATTGCTAAGGAAATGGGTGCTGTCTTCGTTATGAAGATTGGTGACAAGTTAAAGCGTTCCGGTAAGCCTCACGATGGCCGGGCACCCGACTACGATGACTGGAGCCTCAACGGTGATATCATTTTCTGGTACGAACCTCTTCAAAAGAAGTTGGAAATCTCTAGCATGGGGATCCGGGTTAGTCCTGAATCAATGAAGTACCAACTTGAACAAGCTGGCGCAACTGATCGGGAAAAATTACCATTCCATAAGATGTTGCTCAATGGCGAATTACCATATACAATTGGTGGAGGAATTGGTCAATCTCGGCTTTGTATGTTACTTCTTGGTAAGGCCCATGTTGGTGAAGTCCAAGCAAGTATCTGGCCAGAAGAGATGCTCAAGAAGTGCGAAGCAGCACACATTCAAATTCTATAAACAATACATTAATTGATTAAGGGAGAGTTGAACACAGTGGAGACAATTAGAATTAGTGAAGCTCCTCAACATGTTGGGGAAACTGTTAAAATTGGTGTTTGGTTAACTGATAAGCGGTCTAGTGGGAAGATCGCGTTCTTACAATTACGTGACGGAACTGGTTTCTTCCAAGGAATCATCCGTAAAAATGATGTTTCTGAAGAAAAGTTTGATATGGCTAAGCACGACCTTCACCAAGAAACTAGCTTTGTAGTAACTGGTGAAATTGCTGAAGATAAGCGTTCAAAGTTTGGTTACGAAATTCACATCAAGGACTTTGAAATCGTAAGTGGAAGCGAAGATTACCCAATCGGTAACAAGGAACACGGGATTGACTTCTTGCTCGATCACCGTCACTTGTGGTTACGTTCCCGGAAGCCTTGGGCATTGATGCGGATTCGGAGCCGGGTAAAGTTGGCTACCATGGAATTCTTTGAAAAGCATGGTTTCGTTCAATTTGACGCTCCTGAATTAACTGCTAGTGCGCCAGAAGGTACTACTGAACTTTTCGATGTAAAGTACTTCGATGAAGATGCTTACCTATCACAATCAGGTCAACTTTACGCCGAAGCTGGTGCAATGGCATTAAACCGGGTTTACACAATGGGTCCTACTTTCCGTGCTGAAAAGTCCAAGACCCGTCGTCACATGACTGAATTCTGGATGATCGAACCAGAAATGGCTTGGATGCACCAAGATGAAAGTTTGAAGATCCAAGAACAATACGTTGCCTACCTTGTTCAAGACTTAATTGACCACTGTGCAACTGAACTAGAAATGGTTGGTCGTTCTGTTGAAAGCTTGAAGCCATTCACTGAACTCCCTTATCCACGGATTACCTACAAGAAGGCAATCGAAATGTTGCAAGAAGGTGGCTTCGATTCTAAGTACGGTGACGACTTTGGTTCACCAGAAGAAACCTTCTTGGCTGATCAATTCAACAAGCCTGTCTTCATCATGAACTACCCACGGGCAATCAAGGCATTCTACATGCCAACTGATCCTGAAGATGACTGTCAAGTTATCTGTGCCGATCTCTTGGCCCCAGAAGGTTATGGTGAAATCATTGGTGGTTCTGAACGTTCATACGATTACGAATACATCACCAACAAGCTTGAAGAAAACGGCCTAAGCAAGGAAGATTATGGCTGGTACGATGATCTTCGTAAGTACGGTTCAGTTCCTCACTCCGGATTCGGAATGGGTCTTGAACGGTTCTTATCATGGATTACCCTCCAAGATCACATTCGTCAAAACATCCCATTCCCACGGATGCTTAACCGGTTGCGTCCATAATAAAATTTAGTATTAACTACAAAAGAGTGATAGAAGTTAGTTGTTACCTCTACCACTCTTTTTTCATTTAAAAAGAGCTATCCAAATCAATTGGCTAGCTCTAATAGATTACTAGTTAATTCATCAACCAACCGAGTGGCCATTCAAACCATTCGAAGATCTTATCAACTTTTTGTTGGTTGACTTTCTTATTTGTCGCTAATACTTGGAAGGTTACTTTTTCCTCTTTAAACACTCGTGATGTTGGGAAGAACCCGTTCCGCCGATAAAAATTCAGACGACGTAATCGCTGATGATTGTTCGTCGTAGTGGGATCCGGTTGTTCAATGTCCAGAACGAGTGAATCCTTGGGGTAAAGCGCGCGGAGCTCATTAATGATCCGTGTCCCATAGCCCTTTGAACGAACCTGGTCATTTACGGCAAGGTATAAAATATAATGCATCGCATGACTGTGAATTACGTAAGCAAAGCCAACGAATTGTTGTTGGTCATAGAATGCCATGAAATCAGCTCGCTGATACTTACTCTTTAATAAGAGCCAACTCCAGGCTTCCCGCTCGTACTTCGGGAATGCTCGCATATATAACTGTTTAACGTCTTTGTATTCTTTCAAACTCAACCTCACGGGCTGTATGTCTAAATCCAAAATATCACTCCTTATGGATACATATTCTATCAAAGAACGGTCAAAATAGACAATCTTTCCGCTGAAGACATTATTTGCTGTTTCAAAGTTTTAGGATTATACTTGAGCCAGAAATGTATCTAGTTGTTTAAGAAAAGGGAGTGCAAATAATGGCAGAAAAAACTTTTTCTAAAGAAGAATTGGCAACGTTTAATGGTCAAAATGGTCAACCAACATATGTTGCAGTCAACGGAACTGTTTATGATGTTTCTGGCAAGAAAGCCTGGACCGATGGCAAACACCATGGCCACATCGCAGGTCAAGATTTGACTGACGCTCTTTTGAACGATTCTCCACATGGTGACAAAGTCTTAAAGAGATTGCCTGTTGTGGGCAAATTAATCTAAAGTGAAAACGACGAGGCTGAAATTCCAGTTTCGTCGTTTTTAGGTTCAGTTCAAGGTCGGTTGATGAGTGATTGAATTAAGACTACACTGAGGGAGTTAATAAATATTAGGAGGATTTTTGGGAAATGAAAAAACTATTACTAGGTTTCATGGCTGTGGGGGCCGCCCTATCATTGACTGCATGTGGAAATAAAAGCAGCCAATCGAGCAGCTCTTCTTCAACTCAAAGCAGTCAAGTTGCAACTAAGAAAAGCAGTTCTTCAGCTACAACTTTAGATGTTGATCACTTAACTCCAGCCCAAACTGCTTGTTTAGTCTTATATTACGGGGATAACCATATGCCAGGAGCATCTTCGAATAATTACACCGCTAATATGGAAAAGAGCGGTCAAGGCGCAGTTGTTAATATCTATAACAAAGATAATGTGCCAAAAGAAGATGGCCCACTCTACAAAACTTACCCTGATGGCGCTAGCGTTTTGTACAACATTAAATTAACTAACACTGATGACAATGACAATGGTCGGACTCTCAATAAGATCTACTATACTTTTGCTAACAACAAATTCTACATTGAAGATAGTGATGCAGGAATTCAACCAGATGGAGTAACCGCAAGCGAAATGGTAGCCTACGCTAAAAAGAAGGGTGCCGAAAAGCAGATCTTAAATGTAGCGCAAAATACCAAAGTCGTTGATAAGCGTAATACTAGTTCATCGAATTCAAACAGTAGCAATTCTTCTAAGTTAACCACCCAGCAACTCGGAACCTTGGTTGCTATTTACCAAAATCCAGATTGGTTTAAAGAAGGAATCAAGGATGACACCATGTATTACGGAACAAACGATGGTAGTGACTCAGGCGATGTTAGCGGATATAGCTATGTAACGGCTAACGGTGACCCTACAAGTTGGATTTACTTCAAGCAAAACGGAAATGACGTCACAATCAAATATGTGGACGTTAAGGATGGCGAAACCGTTGCCGAAGCTTCAATGGCTACTAAACATGTAACAGTTTCCGGCTTGCTTCGTGATTACTACACTAACCAATCACAAAAGGATGAAATCAATGGTTACGCTAACCAGTTAAAGCCAGAATCGGATTATGATAATTAAAAAAATAACACAGTATAAAAGCAGCCTGAGATGTTCAGTTTTTGAGCATCTCAGGCTACTTTTTATCTCAATGAAAAATTATTCAATTCCTTGTAAGCCAATATTTTCATTAGCATACAGTTGTGGTTCTTCAACCATCTTAGCGATCAATTTCACAACTGCCTTGCGGGAAACACCAGCGCCATGCATCATCTTTCCTTTTGGCACAATTTCTAGTTCTTCGGTATCTTCATCATTTAACCAAGGCATCCGCAGGTACGTATCCTTAACACTACTTGCATCAAATAATTTAGCATCCTTCTTCAATTGAGTATATAGCGGGCCATCGTACCCATGGGCTAACTTCTCTTGTTTAGAACGCATTGGCTCTTCCAGTTCGTCAAAAATACCGAATGCTCCAGTAATAATAATGCGTTTGACATTATTCTTTTCCATTGCATCCACAATATTTTTTGCTTCTGGATCCTTTTTAGGCATGTACGCTAGGACGACCATATCTTGTCCCTTAGTTGCTTTTAACAAATCATCCTCATTAAGAAAATCACCGCTAACTAGGGTTACATTAGAATGCATCCCCGCATCAGCTAAGCGTGTATCTGCATCGTGGGCGAATAATGTTACTTCAAGATTTGGCTGATTAATTACATTTTCTGTAACTAATTTACCGATTTTACCAGCAGCACCTAAGATTAATAATTTCATTTCAAATATCCTCCTCACATGTGTTGATCTTGTTAACGGTTCTTATTTTATGTGAGGATTAGTTACTTGAAAATTTCGTAAAATTTACATACGTGTAACTTTTGCTTACACCCTAGTAAAATCCAGCAGTCATCCTCCGAATTAAAGCCCGCTCGTCCTTAGAAAACTGGTGATGATCTAAATACAACCAGCCAAACGAAAAAGTAATCTGATTAAGTTCTTTAATAGGTAGTTCTACCAACTTAATTGTGTCTTTATCTGGAGAATAATCTAGTTGAGTTTTTCTACCAATTAAAACAGTTTCATTGTCCATAATATGGTGGACTAAATTGATCCCTGGAGTAGAAAAGACTATGTGAAGCGGCCCATGTTTAGCTATAATTTGCTGGATAAATTGCTCATTATCATGATCATGACTAATAATAATATTTTCTCGTTGAAGATCTTGATAACTAAGGGAATGCTTAGCAACTAACGGATTATCGGAAATAACAAACGCACCCAAATGATCATCAAAGACTGGATCGAAGTGCAATTGAGGATCATTGGGACACATACTATTAGGAAAAGCAGTAAAAGCAAGATCTAATTGACCATTCTGAACAGATTGAACCAACTCATTTGGCTTCTGAAAAGACAAATTGACCTGCCCTTCATAACTGCTTAACTCGTTCATTATCGGTTGAATATTACTTAATATTCCTATTTTAAGAACACGATCCTTCTGGTTACCAACTAGCTGATATAGTGTTTTAACATCACTAAGTATTATCTTGGCCTGAGCTACAGCAATCTTTCCCTGATCAGTAAGACTGATTTTATTATTACTGGTTGTCACTAGTTTAATATTCAATTCATCTTCTAATTGATGGATACCGTTTGTTAGAGCTGGACGAGTAATATTTAAATCCCTTGCCGCTTGGGTTGCATTGGTTGATTCTGCCAATGTCACCAGGTATCGCAACTGTGTGACGTTCATATTATTTGCTCCTTAAGAACTTCTCAATCTTCAATACTTCTGTTACTCCAAAGTAGTGCTATTACAATCATAATAGCAGAAAAGATCGCGATAATTGATCCAAAAACTGCCACTGAAGTGCCTCATAATTGTTAGACAAAGATCTAACAATTGTGAGGTACTTTTTTATGACTAAATATAGTCCAGAATTAAAAGCTCAAATTATCCATGAATATTTTTCCGATAAAAGTAGTGCTCGTGTTTTAGAACAAAAATATAATATCAATCGCTGCCTGATTGGAAAATGGATTCAACGGTATAAATCTCAAGGGATTGATGCCTTGAAGAACCGACGAAAGAAACGTAAATTCACTGCAGACTTCAAGCTAAACGTGATAGACTACTACCAAACTCATGAGGATTCTATGGCTGATGTGGCCTTCAAGTTTGATCTCCTGCCTTCCCAAGTTTCAATTTGGTGTTCGCAGTTCAGACAAGATGGCATTGAAGCTTTGAAGCCTCATCCGAAAGGTAGGCCATCTAAAGTGAAACACCCTAAGAAACAAGTACGTCATCTCAATAATAAGACTGAAGTAGAACGCCTGAAGGAAGAACTTGCCAAGAAAAATGCGGAATTATATGACACTAAACTGGAGCGTGATCTCTTAAAAAAATCGCTATCCCTGTTCGGACCCTCAAAGCCAGACAAAAAACACAAATAGTGGATCAGATCAGGGACGATCAAGCATCTTTACCCAAGAAACAACGCTATAAGATTGGCGATATTCTCCAGGCCATTGAACTACCAAAGGCTACCTACCACGATGAACGGAAACGAATAGCCAATAGTGATGATAAATATGCCAGAGCTAAACAAGCGATCTTAAAGATCGCTAAACAGGGACAAGTACGCGGTCGATGGACCTATGGCTATCGTCGTATTAATCAGCGATTACGTCAAATGGGAATCCGTTTAGCTGACATGACCGTCAATAAACTCATGGCGTCTTTAGGCGTCCAGGTTAGCCTATTTAATCGTCATCGTAATGGTAAGTATTCTTCATATAAAGGTCGAGTTGGAAAAGTTGCGGCTAATTTATTGAAACAGACTTTTGATCAATCGCGTCCCTATCAAGTTCTTCACACTGATGTTACTCAGGTTCGCTTGGCTAATCATGCCTGGGCCTATATCTCCTCTATTACTGATGAGGCTAGTAAAGAAGTATTAGCTTTTCAAATCAGTGACCATCCTGATCGACAATTAATTTCCGCTACTTTAGACGAATTATTCGCTAAATTACCTGATAATGCCCATCCTATCGTTCATTCCGATCAAGGATGGCACTACCAGTTAGACTACTATACGCAAAAATTAGCTGACCATCATTTTATTCAGAGTATGTCTCGGAAGGGCAATTGTCATGATAATGCTCCAATTGAAAGTTTCTTTCACTTATTCAAAACCGAATTACTAGATGGCTTCCCACCATGCCAGGACATCACTGAGCTCAAGCAATTGTCAAATCAGTATGTTCACTTCTTTAACTATGACCGGATCTCTTTAAAAACAAAAGGTATGACCCCGGTTGAATACCGAAATCATACCTTAACAGCTTAAATATTCAATTTTGTCTAACTTTTCTGTTGCACTTCACACCGCAATATTTTGCGATAGCAGTTTTTTTATATGTTATTTAAATCGTGAAGTTTACAAAAAATTATTCAGGAACGTATATTAATTCCACCAAAGCTTGATCAGAGCCTGCGTACCGTCATTCCCTAGTTTTTTCTCATCCACTAACTGTTCATAGAGTTGTTTAGCTTGCTTTGTTGCTGGTAAGTCTAAGCCCATTTTATCAGCCTCTTCCAGCGCAATTCTCAGATCCTTAAGAAAGTGCTTGGCAAAGAATCCAGGTGTGTAATCGTCACGCAGAATTCTTGGGCCATAAGTTCCTAAACTAAAGTTTTCAGCTGCACCACTTTGTAACGTCTTGCAAACTTCTTGTAGATCAAGACCGGCTTTCTTAGCATAAACTAACATCTCGGTTAAACCAGTCATCGTACCAGCAATCATAATCTGGTTTGCCATCTTTGTATCTTGACCAGCTCCGATAGAACCGAAGTAATTTGCACTACTACTGAACTTCTTAAATATTGGAGTTAGTTTTTCAAAATCAGCCTGCTCTCCTCCAACCATAACGGTCAAGGTTCCATTCTTTGCTCCAACATCACCGCCAGAAACAGGAGCATCTAATACATGAACTCCTACTTTCTTACCATGTTCGAAGATCTTCTTCGCTAAGCTTGGCTTGCTAGTAGTCATATCAACAAAATATTGTCCTTGCCGAGCTGACTTGAATAGGCCATTATCACCAAAGTAAATCACTTCTACATCTCGTGGATAACCCACCATTGTCAAAATTAGGTCACATTTCTCTGCAAGAGCACTAGGTGAATCAGCCCATTTAGCTCCTTGATCTAAAACTCGTTGTGCATGAGCCTTGGTTCGATTATAAACAGTAACATCCTCGTTATTTTTCAATAAATTTTCAATGATCCCAGTGCCCATGACACCAGTTCCGATAAAGCCGATTTTCATAATTCACCTCATAATAAAGTAACGATTGTACGACAATTTTAACCACTGTAAAAGTAATTATTATTTTTATTATATACCTAATTTAAATCGAGCTAACTATGTAAACCCCTAACTTGTTGGTATGATTATCATCCCTAAATTTCAAGAATAAGTTAGCCACTGGACTCAAATAAATAATAC
>JAHLFK010000066.1 GCA_018883805.1 Candidatus Limosilactobacillus merdavium
TCCTTGGTTAGTTGTCAGTGATCCTTTTCTTAAAAAGTTTACTCCGTTTGCTTGGGTTATTCCCTTTACTAGTGAAGACAAGAGTTTTCCTACCGTTGTTAAATGGAATCCTGAACAGGCTGGGACAAAGACTAAGGGAACACTGTTAGTAGAACAGATGACTAGTTTAGACTTAGATAATAGGCAGTATAGATTAGTTGATCATACCGATCATATTCCAGAGCAAGTGTTCCATAATATCAAGGCAATCCTTGATATTTAAAACAAAAAATCCATCAGCTAAAGGATGATGGAGTAGAAAGACTATGTACTTGATATGACACTTTAAGTATATAGTCTTTTTTTGTTGCCGTAAAGCGAACGGCTGTTTATGGTATAATAAACGTACTCTAAATATTTCATTGCATGTCCCGGTACTCGATTGAGTATCGGGTCTTGCCATTCATGGTAGGAAATTGGTAGATTTATTTTGCTAGTTAATTGAATTATTCGTGATTGTTATATGCACTTGATATATGTTAAGTGCACTAATGACGGTTGTTTGGAATGCCATTGAGTGGTAGATGAAATGCAATAACAAATCCGTGAACGTACTGGTAAGGCTACTCGTATCGCTGAAAAGCGTCGCGACAAGTAGTATCAAAGGACCCTTGTGTATCAAGGGTTCTTTTTTATTTTAAAAATAATTTTTGCTTAAATGAAAGCAAAAATATATGACTTGTATATCTTTGAAGTTGGTAACCGCCTCGAACCACACAACAATATTTGTAAGGAGTATTCAATTCACTAGAACCGATATTACCTATCCTCTGGCATTTAACTGGACTCAGGAAGGAACCAGCAACAAGAACAAAAGGAACCTTAATTTGTGATCAAATAGCGGCCTTTGATGTCAAAAGCAGACAGTGCTAGGATACTCAGTTGTTTATGACAGATTTGTCTTGTTAGCTATAAGCCCTATATATCCACAATAAATCGTCTATCTAGTGATAACTATAATTGTCTTTAAAAGGTATTAATGCTTTGCTATAATTTACAATGAAAATTTATCAAATTGTAAATTTGGAAGATGATTATCATGTTTACAGGTGATAATGAAAAACGAAAAATGCCACGATATGGGCTTCGCAAGATGAAGTGGGGAGTTGCTTCTGTCCTCTTAGCAACAATGATTCTTGCAGGAAACGGAAGCACAGCAAACGCTGATACAACTACTACAAATTCTAATGTACAAAATGAAGTTTCGACTTCAGATAATCAGGGTAGTTCAAAGATAACTGAAAAAACTAATAATGCGATAACAGGAAGCCAAAATAACTCAGAAAATGTCTCTAATGAGCCTACTGAAAATGAGGTATCTAATCCTGAACAACCAACTTTTAATGCAGTGAAGAACCCTCGTGATGTTACTTATAATGGCCATTCTTATCATCTAGAAGGCCAAATGTATAAGTATATTTCTGATGGACATGGTAACGATACGGTTAAACCAGTTGATGATCAGGAATTATTAGCTGATTTGCAGTTCACTACAGATGATATCTCCGACGAGCAATTAGTTAAGCTTGGTTTAAAACGAAATGAATTTATTGTCCATGTTCCAGATGGAACTGATGAAAAAGGAAAACATGTTTATGCATACGATGCAAAGGAATTTATGCAAAATGGTGACCAGGCCATTGCACTTCAAAATGATTATGGTCAAATTATCATTTCAAATATTATGCCGGTACACAATCCCGATGGCTCTTTGAAAGTAACAGTAGTAACTGATTCTGATTATCTAATTAATAAATATCTTGCTAATCAATGGAATGGTATTAGTGGAAATATTATTGTTGATCCATCCTATCCAAGGCTTGGCTTTGAAAAGGACGATCTAAACAAGGTAATTACGCGAACAATTAATGTAATAAATCCTGATGGTACTGTAAATACAAAAATACAGAAAGTACACTTTTCTCGTAATGGCTTAGTTAATAGTAACTTTAGACCCGTCTTTGATAACGAAGGATATTTTGTGGATTTTGATGGAATTGAAACCAAAATAGGATACGATAACAATAAAGATTATATTCCAGACTATACTATGGAGCAGGGTGATCAAGCCTGGATAACAGACAAAAACTCATTTGATGAGTATGATGTTCCAAAGTTGGATGGCTATCAACCAACTATTTCACGGGTAGAGAAGGCAACAGTCACTCCAGATACTCTTGATTCTGTAGTTAATATTACTTATACGCATACGCAAATTAAGCATAAGCACGATACAGGTGATCCATTAGTTAATGACAAACCTACTTACGATCTAAGTAAATTACATAAGCACGATACAGGCGAATCATTAATTAACGAAAAACCCGCTTATGATCTAAGTAAATTGCATAAGCACGATACAGGTGATCCATTAATTAACGATAAACCTGCTTATGATCTAACCAAATTGCATAAGCACGATACAGGCGAACCATTAATTAACGAAAAACCCGCTTACGATATAACTAAATTACATAAGCACGATACAGATAATCCATTAATTAATAACAAGCCAGAAAATAATTTGGATAATCCTAATAAGCATGAGACTAATAATCCTGTTGTTCAACCAAATACGTCAGATAATAATTATCAAGTCTTAACAGTTACAAATACTCCAGCCAAACCACAACCAACGACTAACAAAGAAACTCCTAAATCCTTGCCACAATCTGGTAATAATCAAGAAGTCGCTAGTGTTGTTTCATTGCTGGGGATGGCTTTGCTTAGTAGCTTAGGATTAGCTTGGGTTAGTCGCAAAAAAGTGAAGTAATTTTACTAAAGTATTCAGCTAAACTAGACTGTACCATTATAGGTATTGGTCTAGTTTTTTGATGGTTAAATACTACTTAATTGAAATAATCCATCAAAAAGCCAAAACAACATTCATAATCGCATCAAATAGTGAAATAATAGGTATTGGAGTTTAATAAGTGGAGGAATTAGAATGAAACTTATTTCATGGAACATTGACTCAATCAATGCAGCTTTAACCGGTACTTCAACCCGGGCAGGTGAAACCCGCGATGTTCTTCATAAGATTGCAGATGAAAATCCAGATGTAATCGCTATTCAAGAAACTAAACTTTCAAAGAATGGACCAACCAAAAAACATCAAGCGGTTCTTCAAGAAATCTTCCCTGAATATAACGTTGCTTGGCGGAGCTCTGTTGAACCAGCACGAAAAGGGTACGCAGGAACAATGTACCTTTACCTTAAGAAATATGAACCCCAAGTAACTTATCCGCAAATTGGTGCACCTGAAACAATGGACGATGAAGGACGGATTATCACCCTCGAATTTCCTGATTTCTTTGTTACGGAAGTTTATACGCCTAATTCTGGTAGTGGATTGAAGCGGCTTGATGATCGTCAAGTATGGGATGATTGTTATCGTGAATACCTCCATAAATTGGATCAACAAAAACCAGTAATGGCAAGTGGAGATTTTAACGTTGCTCATGAGCCGATCGACTTGGCACACCCAGATAATAACCATCATTCTGCTGGATTTACTGATGAAGAGCGGGAACACTTTACAAAGCTTTTGGATGCCGGGTTTACGGATAGTTTCCGTCACCTCAATCCAGATAAAGAAGGTGCTTACTCATGGTGGGCACAACGGGTAATCACCAGTAAGCAAAACAATTCTGGCTGGAGAATTGATTACTGGTTAGTTAGTGATCGGATTGCTGATAAGATTAAGGATTCAAAGATGATTGATTCTGGTAAACGGCGGGATCATGCCCCAATTGAACTAGATATTGATTTGTAAAATAACAAAGCTGCCCTTCTTCGACTACGAATCGAGGAAGGGCAGCTTTTTAAAATTCATTCTAGTATAATTAACAAAAGCTTAACATCTTGGTCATATTTTAGTAATTATTTCTAGCTAAAATTATAATAATTAGGAAAGAAGGTGGCCAAAATAAGGATCTTTCGTCTTATTAAGCGATTGGTCATTTTATCATTGATTATTTGTGGTTGTTGGTTATACTTCGGCAACGCACAGATTCAAGCAGCATCGACGCAAGTGATCTGGAATCTTCGTGAACGGATTGTGAAGCTAATTGGCCATGATCCTGATTCAAGCACGCAAAGTCTTAATTTAAATGATTCCAATTCACAAAGCAACCAATCAACAAAAGAACAAAAAACTGATACTACTACAATCCCAACTAATGGGCGGTGGTCAACGAATTCAGCAACGATATACATCAATACTGGTAACCAGACACTTGATTCCGCTACTCAGTCTGCACTTCAGCAATGGAATCAAACTGGTGCGTTTACCTTTAAACCGGTCAACGATCGCCAGCAAGCTCAAATCGTTGTTAGTGCAATGGATAATGATAATACGAACGCAGCGGGGTTAACCAAGACGTCCTCTAATTCGTTTAATGACCGTTTTGTTCATGCCAATGTTTATTTGAATCAACGTTACTTGCTTGATCCAAATTATGGCTACGATCAGCAACGGATCATCAATACTGCTGAGCACGAACTTGGTCACGCAATCGGTCTTGATCACACTAATCAGGTTTCTGTAATGCAGCCTGCTGGGTCGTTCTACACCATTCAACCGGCGGACGTTCAATCAGTAAAGAAATTATATAATGAATAATTATAAATAGAGGCATCAGATATTCAGACTAGAATATTTGATGCCTTTTTCAGTTTAAATTATGCTTGCTTAACTTTCCGTGCCTTTAGTGCCCACAAGATTGATACAGTATCAATTACTTCTTGAAGCATCGCACCTACGAATGCGGGGAGAATTCCAGTACAAGCAACTAACATCAAGATTGTACAGATTGCAATCCCGATCAGAACAGCTTGTTTTGCGATTTTGATTGTTTCTTGAGAAATTTCCACGATCTTGGCGATTCGGGAAAGATCATCACGAATAATTACGACAGAAGCTGATTCACTTGCAGCTGTTGCTCCATGAGCTCCCATCGCAATTCCAACATCTGCAGTCACAAATGATGGGGCATCGTTAATGCCATCCCCAACCATAAAGACCGGATGTTGGTCCAACGGAATCGCCTTTAATGCCGCAATCTTACCCTGAGGCAATAGGTTCGTCTTAACGTTAGTGATTCCAACCTGTTTAGCAACTTCCTTAGCAAATGATGCCTGATCACCAGTTAGCATCATTAAGTTGTTGACGCCCATCTTCTTCAACGTGTCCATCGTTTGTCGTGCTTCAGGACGGACATGATCAACAAACGTGACTGCACCACAATATTGACCATCAATTCCAATATAAATTGCAGTGTAAGGAAGTAGTTGATGTTCGCCATCTGGATCAACAAAAGCTAATTTACCGATCCGCATTTGGTGATTATCAACTGTTGCAGTAATTCCTTTACCAGTTACTTCTTCCAGCTCATTAACAGGACTAAGTTTGATTCCTAAATGATCAGCATAGTCGAGAAGAGAACGGGCAAGGATATGTGATGATTCACTTTCAGCGCTGGCCGTTAATTGGAGTAACTCATCATTAGTAAATTTAGTCCCTTGAGCAGGAATAATTTCACCAACTTGTAACTGACCATTTGTGATCGTTCCAGTTTTATCGAATGCTCCTGTTTTGGCATTGGCTAGTTTTTCCAGCACGGTTCCCGTCTTAACGATAATCCCGTTTCGTGAAGCCCGGCTCATCCCTGAAACCATCGCAATCGGGGCAGCTAAAATTAATGGACAAGGTGAGGCGACAACCAAGACTTCAGCGATCCGCACAGGATTACCTGACCACCACCATGCGGCCAATGCAATTAAAATTGCGATAATCGTAAACGGCACCGCATAGTGATCTGCCAACCGAACAAAGTGGGCAGGCGACTCTTCAGCTGTTTTAACTAATTTAACCAATTGCTGGTATTGACTATCTTGTGCAAGCTTAGTTACTTTAACAGTAATTGAATTTGCGCCGTTAACTGATCCGGACATGACCTCATCGCCGGGAATTTTATTTACTGGCCGTGACTCACCAGTTAATGATGATTCATCCAGTTCACTTTGTCCCGTAACAACTTCACCATCAAGCGGTACAATTTCTCCCGGCTTCACGATTATGTCTGCACCAACTTTAACATCTTTAACTGCAACATCATTTGTAGTCCCGTTATCAATGATGTGGGCTATTTGCGGAGTATTATCAAGCAATGATTTCAATTCTGTGTTTGCTTTCTTAGCGGCATAGTCTTCCAAAGCATCGCCACCAGTCAACATTACGAGAATAACCATTGCTGCCCAGTATTCACTAACAGCTAAAGTGGCCACGACTGCTAAGATCGCCAATAGGTCAACCCCGTAGTCACCAGTGCGGATCGACTTGACCATCCCAATAAACATTGAAAGAGCAACAATTGCCCCAACAACGGTTACTAGAATTTGTGCCAGTAGCGGATAACCACAGGCATACTGTAAAACAACTGCGATTGCTGCGATGATGATAATCAACCACAGCTTTTGCTTATTTGATAATTTCTTCATTTCTGATTTCCCCCATGAACATTCTGTAACCAGATTGTCAAACCAGTAAACACTGTCTGTTTTCCCTATTTATATTATACGGTACCTTGATAAGCATTGTGATCGCATTAACGAATTTTCAAAATTTTTTACAAATCCATTTGACAATGTCAGAGGAAGGGAGTACATTATTAGCAACAATCAATGTCCTTTAATTTAGTCCCGTGAGGCTAGAAAGACGACTTTTTCAAAGTAAGATTAACTAACTTTAAAAAATTTCGTTAACACCAGGCCTCCACTGTGCCTGGTGTTTTTCTTTAGGACAAATTTAGATAAAGGAAGTTAATTCAATTATGACTGAATTACCATTAGTTAAGTTACCCCACTTTGTTACCGTTGAAGACTTGTCATCTGAACAAGTTCTTTCATTGATTCACCGTGCTGAATATTACAAGAATGGTGGGGAAACCCCAAAGCTTAGTAAGCCAGTTTACGTTACTAACGCCTTCTTTGAAAACTCAACTCGGACTCACACAAGTTTCGAAGTTGCTGAAAAGAAGTTGGGCTTAACTGATATTTTCTTCGACCCACAACATAGTTCAGTTAAAAAGGGTGAAACAATGTACGACACCATGTTAGTCATGGACGCCCTTGGGGTTGACTTAGCGGTTATCCGTCATTCTACAAATGCTTACTATGAACCATTAATCAATCCTAAGAAGGGTTCCCACTTGAACATGGGAATCGTTAACGCCGGTGATGGTTCAGGCCAACACCCATCCCAATCAATGCTTGATATGATGACAATCCACGAACACTTTGGTCATTTTGACGGCCTTAAAGTTGGTATCATCGGTGACATTACCAACTCACGGGTTGCCGGTTCAAACATGGAAATCCTTAACCGCCTTGGTGCATCAGTTTACTTCTCTGGTCCAGAATACTGGTACGACCACGCTTATGACAAGTATGGAAAGTACATGCCACTTGATGACTTAGTTGGTGAAATGGATGTCTTAATGCTTCTCCGGGTTCAACACGAACGTCACGCAGGGGATGCTAACGAAGCTAAGTTCTCTGCAGAATCCTACCACAAGAAGTACGGAATTAACGAAGAACGATACAGTCGCATGAAGAAGAATGCCATCATCATGCACCCAGGTCCGATTAACCATGATGTTGAATTAGCAGGTAGCCTTGTTGAAGCTCCACAATGCATGTTCTACAAGCAAATGCAAAACGGTGTCTTCATGCGGATGGCAATGCTTGAAGCAGTTCTCCGCGGTCGTAAGTTAGGTGGCTTAGATTAATGAAAACTTTAATCAAGGGTGGCCAATGTTTCGTCGATGGTCGGCTAATTAATGCTGATGTTTTGATTAATGACGAGAAAATTCAAGCAATTGGTCAACAACTCATCGATGAAACAGCCGTAGATAAGGTGATTGATGCTAGCGGTAAGTTAGTAGCACCAGGCTTAGTTGATGTTCACGTCCACTTCCGCGACCCTGGTCTAACTTACAAGGAAACCGTGGAAACTGGTAGTAAGGCAGCAGCTCATGGTGGCTTTACAACAGTTGGTGCAATGCCAAATGTTGATCCAGTTCCTGATACACCAGAAAAGCTTTCGAAGATGATTGAACACAATCAAAAGACTGGTGTTGTTCACATTGCCCAATATTCAAGCGTAACGGTTAACCGTCAAGGTGATCAACCAGTTGATTTTCAAGCAATGAAGGATGCTGGTGCATTTGCATTCAGTAATGATGGTAGCGGAATTCAGACTGCAGGGACTATGTATAAGGCAATGGAAGGCGCAGCTAAAGTTGGTCTCCCATTAGCAGCCCACGTTGAAGATAACTCACTCCTGTTTGGTGGCTTGATGACTGCTGGTAAACGGGCAGAAGAATTAGGCGTTCCAGGAGCACCGAGCGTTTCTGAATCAGCACAAGTAGCACGGGATCTCGTCCTTGCAAAGGCAACTGGCGTTCATTACCACATTTGCCATGTTTCTACTAAGGAAAGTGTTGAGCTTGTTCGCTTAGCAAAGAAGGAAGGAGTTCACGTTACCTGTGAAGTTACTCCTCACCATTTGCTATTAGCGGATAAGGATATTCCAGCAAATAATTCCTACTTCAAGATGAATCCACCACTACGACATGAAGATGATCGGCAAGCCGTCATTGCGGGATTGCTTGATGGCACAATTGATATGATTGCAACCGATCATGCTCCTCATTCAAAGAAAGAAAAGCCACAAGATGACATGCGTGGTGCAGCTAACGGAATTACCGGAAGTGAAACAGCCTTTGAAATGCTTTATACCAAGTTTGTTCGTTCTGGAATCTTTACTTTGGAACAACTATTAAACTGGATGACTGCAGTACCATCTGATGAATTTGGCTTGAAGAATGCGGGTCACCTTGAACCAGGGAAGCCTGCCGATATTGCCATCTTTGACTTGAATACTGAACGAGAAATTACAGAAGAAAGCTACTTATCAAAGGGTGTTAACAACCCATTTACTGGTCAACACGTGTATGGAACAACCGACCTTACCCTTGTTGACGGTCACGTTGCATACTCAAGAAAGTAGGAGGAAATCATCATGACAGACGTTCGCCTTGCCGTAAATCTACCTGGATTGAAAATGAAAAATCCTGTGATGCCAGCTTCTGGAACTTTTGGTTTTGGTGATGTTCCGCAAGCAAAGAAATACGATCTTAACCGTTTAGGTGCAATCGTAATTAAAACGACAACGCCTTCAGCACGGACAGGGAATCCTCAACCACAAATTGCTGTTTTACAAGATGGGGTTCTTAATTCAGTTGGTTTGACTAACCCTGGTGTGAAGGTTGTTGCTGGAGAAAAAATTCCTCATTTGAAGCAACAATACCCTGACTTACCACTGGTTGCTAGTATTGGTGGCGCCAGTGTTGAAGATTACGTTAGTGTTACTCAACAGTTAGCCGCAACGGGATTAGTTGATGCGTTAGAACTGAATATTTCATGTCCTAATGTTAAGCATGGTGGAATGGCTTTTGGAACGGATCCACAAGTTGCTGAAAAGCTCACTAAAGCAGTAAAAGAGGTTAGTGGTAACGTTCCAGTTTATGTTAAATTAACGCCGAACGTGACTGATATTGTTGAAATCGCAAAAGCCGTTGAGGCGGGTGGTGCAGACGGCTTGAGTATGATCAACACGCTGCTGGGGATGAAGATTGATATCAAGACCCGGAAACCAGTTCTTGGTAATGTGATGGGTGGCCTATCTGGTGAAGCTGTTAAGCCATTAGCTATTCGGATGATTTACCAGGTTTCCCATGCCGTTAATATTCCAATTATTGGTGAAGGTGGTATTTCCACTGCTGAAGACGTAATTGAATTCTTCCTCGCAGGTGCTTCTGCAGTCCAAGTTGGTTCTGCTCATTTCCATGATGCACTTGCAATGCCGCACATTATTGAACAATTACCGCAAGCAATGGCCCGTGTAGGAATTGCTTCATTAGCGGAATTAAGTAAGATTAATTAACATCCTTTATACAAAACAACCTTCTTGGCAAATCATTTTACCGAGAAGGTTGTTTTGTTTATGTTGATGAGCAATAAAATAGTCCCTATCCTAAGTTCTTTGTATAATTCAATTAGCAACAGAAGTGAGGAGGGCTTTAAATGAATAAAGATGAATTAAAACA
>JAHLFK010000067.1 GCA_018883805.1 Candidatus Limosilactobacillus merdavium
CCTTTATGCTCACTGGCCAGCAGATACAATTGGTGCAATGTTACTGGCCTATGCATGGCTTCAGGTAGCTGAATGGTTATACGTTGCTTGGGCACCAAAACTACGAGAAATGAAAATGTTTAGTAACTCAATCTATTAAACTAAACGCAGTGACATTTATTTCTTGAAAGAGTGAATGTCAACGGCAAAAAATATAAATGACTCGGAATGTTCGATGTTGAATGTTTCGGGTTATTTATTTAGTTTTAATTTCCCGGGAAATGAGGGGTTAATATGGCAATTGAAACGGAACGATTAATAATTAAACGTATTAATGATAACAATATAGGAGAACTAAAGCCCCTAATGGAATACCAGGAACTATTTCAACGTGCAGGACTGGTGACAGTGGGGATGGTTGATGAACGGACTTTGTTAGTTCTTGCGAGCAATGAGATCATTTTGATGCTCAAGAAGAAGGAAACAGGGGAAGCCCTAGGAATAATTGTGCTGTTAAATGTGTATGGTCCTACGGGGATGAAAGAAAGTCGAAGGTATGAAGTCGGGTATTTACTGATCCCATCAGCACAGCATCATGGGTATATGAGTGAAGCATTGGATGCAACGTGTGGAGAGTTAAATAAGCGTCAAATTAGTGTTGTCGCTGAAGTGAATAAAGGGAATCTGCCTTCTCAACAAGTTTTGAAGCGTTGCGGCTTTAAATTGACTGCCAAGCAAGGTGATCTTTTGAAATGGCAGAGATGATTCCAATATTAAAGAAACTTGCGTTGTTTTTGGATAAGAGTATAATATATTGTCAATATGAAGAGGTTGCATTCTTTATCAGTATGGATTGCCAAGAAAAGTTGGTTTTAGGGTAATTCAGAAAGGAAAGAGTGCCGAAACGTATTCTAGCCAACTCTAGAATATGTTGGGTCGTGATTGAATAAGTCACGGACTGTCGCGATTGGTCGCGGGGCGCTTCGCTGAACGATTCAAAAATGTTATTTTGGGTCTTCTAATGAGGTTGCCTTATTAGAAGACCTTTTTTATTACTTATAATGATTTTATCTGGGAGGAATTTAAGATGTCAGATGACACTAACAACGGCCAAGGACAGATGAAAAGGACGTTGCAAACGCGGCACCTAGCGATGATTGCGTTAGGTGGAACGATTGGTACTGGGCTGTTTATTACTAGTGGTTCAGCAATCTCGACTGCCGGACCAGGTGGTGCCTTGGTTGCTTACGGAATCATGGGAATCATGGTTTACTTCTTAATGACTAGTCTTGGTGAAATGTCAACATACATGCCATTAACCGGTTCATTCTCTGCCTTTTCTTCAAAATTCGTTGATCCTGCTTTGGGATTTGCGATGGGCTGGAACTACTGGTTTAACTGGGCAATCACAATCCCTGTTGATGTTACCAGTGCCGGAATCGTGATGAATTTCTGGTTGCCAAATGTACCAAGCTGGGTCTTTAGTACAGTTGTCTTAGTGCTAGTGTTCCTAATTAATTACCTATCTGTTCGTTCCTATGGTGAGACAGAGTACTGGTTAGCCTTAATCAAGGTTATTACTGTAATTGTCTTCCTGATCGTCGGTGTAGCAATTATTCTCGGGATTATGGGTGGTCAACCAGTCGGCTTTAGTAATTTCCACTATAAGAAGGCACCATTTGTCGGCGGAATTCCCGCAATTATTAGTGTTTTCTTAGTTGCTGGTTTCTCTTTCCAAGGAACTGAATTGGTAGGGATTACTGCTGGTGAAGCTGCAACGCCTGAAAAATCAATTTCTAAGGCGATTCATTCTACTTTCTGGCGGATCCTATTGTTCTATATTTTCGCGATCTTTGTCATCGCTTGTGTTCTTCCATATACCAACAAGAATTTATTGAATTCCGATGTTACTCACATCACGATGAGTCCGTTTACTATTATCTTTAAGCGGGCAGGACTAGCAGTTGCCGCAAGTATCATGAACGCAGTTATCTTAACTGCGGTTGTTTCAGCTGCAAACTCAGGACTCTATGCTTCAACCCGGATGCTTTACTCACAAGCACGTGAAGGATATGCATGGCGCTTCTTTGGCTATGTTAACCGGCGGGGGATTCCAATCTATGCTTTGATTGGGACAATGATAGTTTCAACATTAGCATTTGCCACGCAATTTATCGTTCCACAAGCATACCTGTACTTAACAGACGCTTCTGGACTATGTGGATTTATTGCATGGTTGGGAATTGCAATTTCTCACTACCGCTTCAGAAAGGCATATGTTGCTCAAGGACATTCAGTAAGTGATCTAAAATATCACGCTACACTATATCCATTTGGGCCAATCTTTGCCTTTGTCCTTTGTACGATTGTTATTTGCGGACAAAATGTCTCTGCGTTTGCTAAACTTGATTGGTCAAACATCCTGATTACGTACATGAGTGTGCCACTATTCTTAATCCTGTTCTTCTACTACAAGATTCGGTACAAGACGCACGTAATTCCAATTGATCAGGTTGACCTTTCACGGCAAACTAAGGGCGAAAAGTACGAACCAAATGAAGATTAATTGATTTGAGAAATCGGAAAGTTTTGTTAGCTTTTCGGTTTCTTTTTGTGTTTGTTCGATGTTAGAATAGTTTACGTTGCTTTTTTTAGTGTAAGAAAAGGGGAGGAAACATTTCATGATTGCACTTGCAGGGACAATTGGTGCCGGTAAGACTAGTTTGACCGGATTGCTCGCTGATCATCTAAACAGTAAAGCATTTTATGAATCTGTAGATGATAACAAAATTTTGCCGCTCTTTTATAAGGATCCAAAGAAGTATGGCTTCTTATTACAGATTTACTTCTTAAATCGGCGTTTGGATGAAATTAAGGATTCCTTTAGTAATGACTTGAATGTCCTTGATCGGTCAATTTTTGAGGATGCGTTACTCTTCAAGTTAAACGCAGATATGGGTCGTGCAACTGAAACTGAATCAGACATCTACTCATCGTTATTACATAATATGATGGAAGAATTGCCTGAACAGCCACACCAAAAAGCACCTAGTCTTTTGATTACTATTCAAGTATCATTCGAGACAATGCTGGAACGGATTAAGAAGCGTGGACGTTCATACGAGCAAATTGCTAATGATCCATCACTCTATAACTACTATAAGAACCTTAATGAACGTTACCGTGATTGGTACCGTCAATATGATGCCAGCCCTAAAATGCTCATTGATGGTGATAAGTATGACTTTGTTGAGGATCCAAAAGCTGCTCAACAAGTACTCAAAATGATTGATCAAAAATTAATTGAACTTGGTTTAAAATAATTGTTGACGAAAAATTGAAATGATGATATATTAATAAAGTTCCATTATGAATATATCATTTTTCGGAGGATTAGCTCAGTTGGGAGAGCATCTGCCTTACAAGCAGGAGGTCACAGGTTCGAGCCCTGTATCCTCCATATGCGGATGT
>JAHLFK010000068.1 GCA_018883805.1 Candidatus Limosilactobacillus merdavium
AGCGCACGTTTCAACCAAAGAAGCGTCACCGTGCACGTGTCCATGGCTTCCGTAAGCGTATGAGCACCAGTAACGGCCGTAAGGTATTAGCACGTCGGCGTCAAAAGGGCAGAAAAGTATTATCTGCATAACCACGGCCACTTTTATAGTGGCTTTTTTTATTGTAAGGGCAGGGCAGTCAGCTTGACGAGCTATCGTTTCGTTGAAGCTGCAATGTCCGGCCCTTTTTGTATTTAACAAGGCTGGAGATCTACAAAATTATGAGAAAATCATATCGGGTAAAAAAGGAAAGTGAGTTCCAACGTGTCTTTGAAACTCATAATTCCGTCGCCAACCATAAATTTGTCATCTATCAGATGGCAAAACCAGGTCAAAAGCATTTTCGCGTTGGAATTTCGGTCGGAAAAAAGATCGGAAATGCTGTTCACCGAAACTGGGTTAAGCGCCGTATCCGGCAAACCCTTCTTGAAGTAAAGCCTTATCTGCGACAAGACGTTGATTTCTTAGTAATTGCTCGTCCAGCAGCAGATGGCCTGGAAATGGCGGAAACAAAGAAAAACCTTGTGCATGTTCTTAAACGGGCACACTTATTAGAAGAAAAAAGCGAGGAACATTAATCAATGAAAAAGACAAAGCGCGTCCTTAGTCTTGCGGCTATTGGGAGTTTGATGCTCTTTTTAGCAGCATGTTCAAATAAGCCAGTTACTAGTCATAGTACCGGTTTATGGGATCACTACATAGTTTATAATTTCTCTCGGTTTATTATTTGGCTATCAAACAATTGTGGCGGTTATGGTATGGGGATTATTATCTTCACAATTATCATCCGGGTCCTCTTACTGCCACTGATGTTCTATCAAACTAAGTCAATGTTAAAGACTCAGGAACTTGCTCCTAAATTAAAAGCGGTACAAAAGAAGTATTCTTCACGTGATCGTGAATCTATGATGAAGATGCAAGAAGAAACAAGTAAGCTTTACAAAGAAGCAGGGGTTAATCCATGGGCATCAATGTTGCCAATGCTTATCCAGTTACCAATCATGTGGGCACTGTATCAAGCAATTTGGCGTACTCCAGAATTGCGGCATGGTTCATTCTTGTGGTTACAATTGGGACATACTGATCCATTCTATGTTCTGCCAATCTTGGCGGCCCTATTTACTTTCTTGAGTTCATGGTTATCAATGGCATCGATGCCAGAACGAAACGCCATGACTTCAGCAATGACTTGGTTCATGCCAATCATGGTATTCTTCATGGCTTTAGGATTCTCCTCAGCTATTACTTTGTACTGGGTAGTATCCAATGCTTTCCAGGTTCTTCAAACACTCTTATTGCAAAATCCATTTAAGATTCGCCGTGAACGGGAAGCTAAGGAAAAGCAAGAGAAGAGTAGAAAGCGTAAACTTGAAAAGGCTAAGCGCCGTGCTTACAGTAGTCGTCGCAAATAATTGAAAATGAGTTGAATATAAAATGTATCCCTAGAGTTGGAAAGTGACTTTAGAGGTACATTTTATTTTTTAAATAATTGAGGAAGACTTGAATTTTCTTTCGATTTGTCGCGGTTTATACTTCTGTTGTAAAATAGAGCGAGTATTTATTTTGGGAGATGAAATTGAATGGGACGTTATACAGGAGAAACTGTCGAATCAGCAGTTGCCTCTGCAAGTAAGGAACTTGGTGTAATGACGGATCAATTAACCGTTAAAGTAATTCAACAGCCACGTCATGGTTTCCTAGGAATAGGTCGTCGTGAAGCGATCGTAGAAATCAAAGTTAAGAAAGCTCCAAAGAAAAACGTTAAAAAGACAACTAAAAATAAAACAACTCGTGAACAGCCTAAAGAAAAGCGACAAGGAAAACGACAAGGAAAACGACAAACAAAGCCTCGTCATAATTCAGCTAGCGATCAAGAAGTCGATCCAGCTGAAATGAAACGGCGGCATGAACAAAACGTTAAGCGAGTCGAAAAAGCAAGCCAGGAACTTGCAGCATACTTAAAGGACGTTTTTGCTAAATTAGGAATTCCAGTAAATCCGGTAGTGAGTGATGTTCGGGCTCATGAAGTGTCAATTGATCTGCAAAGTGAACAATCAGGAAAGATTATTGGTCACCATGGTCGGCGGATTAACGCTATGGAACAGCTAAGCAATGCCTTTATGAATTACCATGGCGCAGAAAAGGCAATGGTAATTTTAGATACAGCTAATTACCGTCAACGTCGTGAAGAATCATTGCACCAACTAGCAGAGCGCTCTGTAATGGAAGTTGTTTCAACCGGACAGGCAGTCTTCTTAGATCCGATGCCAGCTCGAGAAAGAAAGCAACTTCACCAAGAATTGCAAGATAATACGCACGTCAAAACCTACTCTCATGGACGTGAACCATACCGGAGTATTGTGATTGCACCAAAGAATTAATCAAGTTAATTTTATTGACATTTAAGATTGATGAAATTAAAATGATTGCGGTTATAAAATTTAAGATACTTGTTAAAGTAGTGAAAGTGCTTTGACCATGTGATTGCCGGAGATCCCGGCAAATGACGTGGAGGGCACTTTTTTTATTAGAAAGGAGTCTGCACGGTGGCAAATACTGATAATGATACAATTGCGGCAATTTCGACCCCAGTTGGTGAGGGGGGAATCTCGATTATCAGAATTAGCGGTGATGATGCGATTCCAGTTGCCAAAAAGATTTATCGAGGAAAGGACTTAGCAAAGGTTCACACCAATACGATCAACTATGGTCATATTATCGATCCAGATAATAATGAAGAAGTTGATGAAGTGATGGTTTCTGTAATGCGCGCACCACATACCTATACCTGCGAAGATGTGGTTGAAATCAACTGTCATGGTGGATTGTTAGCAACCAACCGAATCTTGCAATTGGTATTGAGCTATGGGGCACGAATGGCAGAACCTGGTGAATTTACTAAGCGAGCATTCCTGAATGGCCGACTGGACTTATCCCAATCAGAAGCTGTAATGGACTTGATTCGCGCAAAGACTGATAAGTCAATGAAGGTTGCATTGAATCAGTTGGATGGGAACCTATCTCACCTAATCCGGAAGCTACGGAAAGACATTCTTGATGTCCTAGCTCAAGTTGAAGTTAATATTGACTATCCTGAGTACGATGACGTTGAAGAAATGACAACGAAATTGTTAAAGGAAAAGGCAGTTGAGATTCGTCAACGGATTGAAGCCCTTTTGAAGACTGCTAAACAAGGGAAAGTCCTTCGTGAAGGGTTAGCAACTGCGATTATTGGCCGGCCAAACGTTGGAAAATCAAGCTTATTAAATTCATTACTGCATGAAGATAAGGCGATTGTCACCAACGTTGCAGGGACAACCCGAGACGTAATTGAAGAGTACGTTAATGTTGATGGGGTACCCTTAAAATTAATTGATACCGCGGGGATCCGTGATACGAACGATCAAGTTGAAAAGATCGGTGTGGAACGGAGTCGAAAAGCGCTCGATGCAGCGGACTTGATCCTATTGTTAATTGATAATTCAGAACCATTAACTGATGAGGATCGGAAGCTCTTGAATGCCACTACAGACAAGCAACGAATCGTTATTTTAAACAAGACGGACCTACCAACTAAAGTCGATCGCGATGAATTAAGAAAGTTGGTTGGTGACGATAAATTAATCGAAACTTCAATTGTTAACAATGAAGGAATGAGCCAATTAGGTGAAACGATTAGTAAGATGTTCTTTGAAGAAGGAATTGAAAATAATCAAAACAGCGTAATGGTAACAAATGCGCGTCATATTGGTTTATTACATCAGGCTGACGATGCTCTTGGTGATGTCCTTAAAGGGATTAATGAGGGGATGCCAGTTGACTTAGTCCAAATTGATATGACCCGGTGTTGGGACCTTCTTGGTGAAATCACTGGTGACAGTTATCAAGATGAACTGTTGGATCAATTGTTTAGTCAGTTCTGTTTAGGAAAGTAGGAGGAAGAAAATGCAGACAAGTGAAGCTGTTCAATACGATGGCGGTAACTATGATGTAATCGTCGTCGGTGCAGGGCATGCGGGGAGTGAAGCTGCTCTTGCCGCAGCCAGAATGGGAAATAAGACTCTTTTAGTGACAATCAACCTTGATATGGTTGCTTTTATGCCATGTAACCCATCTGTTGGTGGACCAGCAAAGGGAATTGTTGTCCGTGAAATTGATGCCCTTGGTGGTGAAATGGGTCATAACATTGATAAGACTTATGTTCAGATGCGGATGCTTAACACCGGTAAGGGACCCGCTGTTCGTGCATTACGGGCACAAGCTGATAAGCATGCTTATCACCGGGCAATGAAGGAAACAATTGAAAAGCAACCAAACTTGGATCTTCGTCAAGCAACTGTTGATCAACTGATTGTTGAAGATGGTGTTTGCAAGGGAGTTATCACTAATACTGGAGCTCGTTACTATTCCAAAACAGTTGTATTAACAGTTGGTACTGCTGCGCGTGGAAAGATCATTATTGGTGAATTGCAATATGAATCTGGTCCAAATAACTCCAAATCTGCAGTCAAACTTTCTGAAAACCTTGAGTCATTAGGCTTTGATCTTGAACGGTTTAAGACCGGTACACCACCACGAATTAACGGAAATACAATTCACTACAATGAAACCGAGGAACAACCAGGAGATAAGGAAGTTCACCACTTCAGTTTTGATACTCCAGATGATCACTATCTATCATTAAGTGAACAGATTTCTTGCTGGTTGACTTATACCAACCCTGGCACACACGAATTGATTCGGGATAATCTTGATCGGGCACCAATGTTCTCTGGTGTGATCAAGGGTGTTGGTCCACGATACTGTCCATCAATTGAAGATAAGATTGTGCGGTTCGCTGATAAGAGCCGTCACCAAATTTTCCTTGAACCAGAAGGTCGGGATACTGATGAATGGTATGTTGATGGGATGTCAACTTCAATGCCAGAAGAAATTCAGCAAAAAATTCTTCACTCTGTTAAGGGGCTTGAAGATGCTGAATTGATGCGTCCAGGATATGCAATCGAATACGATGTTGTGGCACCATATCAACTTCACCCAACTCTTGAAACTAAGCTGGTTAAGAACCTCTATACAGCCGGTCAAACTAACGGGACTTCAGGATACGAAGAAGCTGCTGGTCAAGGTTTGATTGCTGGGATTAATGCCGGTTTACGGGCACTTGGTAAGAAGCCATTTGTTTTGAAGCGTTCTGATGCATACATCGGAGTAATGATTGATGACTTAGTTACTAAGGGAACCAAGGAACCATACCGTCTTTTGACTAGTCGGGCTGAATACCGGTTGATTTTACGTCATGATAACGCGGACTTCCGTTTGATGGGTAAGGGTCATGAAATTGGCTTAGTTAGTGACGAACGGTACGCTAAGATGGAAAAGAAGGAAGAACAGGTTAAGAACGAAATTGCTCGGTTAAAGAGTGAAAAGCTTAAGCCAAACAATGATGAAGTTAACCAATTCATCGAAGAACATGGTGACAACCGCTTGAAGGATGCGATTACTGCAGCTGATTTCATTAAGCGTCCTTATGTTGATTATGAGACATTATTAAAGTTCATTCCTGCTCCTGCTGAAGAGCTTGATCGTCATGTGATTGAACAAGTGGAAATCCAATTGAAGTATGCTGGTTACATTAAGAAGGAAGAAGAAAAGGTTGCTCGGATGAAGCGGATGGAATCAAAGCGGATTCCAGCTAACATTGATTACGAAAAGATCGATGGCTTAGCAACTGAAGGTCGTCAAAAGCTTGAAAAGATTCGTCCTGAAACCTTAGCACAAGCTTCTCGGATTAGTGGGGTTAACCCAGCTGATATCGCAATCTTAAGTGTTTATATCCGGAAATAAATTATTTCCCGGGAAATTAATCGGGAAAATGAAAAGTGAGACGTGACTCAAAGTTAAATTTGACTTACGCCTCACTTTCTTCCATTTACAAACATTATGAGAATCGCTATACTGAAGATTGATTTAAAAAGCAAACGAGGCAAGTAGAGATGAGTGAAAAAACAAATCAAACCCGGGATGATTTTCAACCAATCCTTCTGGGAACAGATTTTAACTGTTATGGAATGGCACGGTCATTCTACCAACAGTATGGTATTAAGAGCATTGCCTATGGAGTAATGCATATGGCACCAACACGGTACACCAAACTAGTTGATGTTCATGTTGTTGAAGGATTCAATGAAGATCCAGTCTTTATTGAAACAATGCGGAAGATTGCCGCTAACTTAGATCCAAAGAAGAAATACCTTCTTCTTTCCTGTGGGGATGGTTACACTGAATTAATTGCTAACCATTTGGATGAATTGAAAGAACACTTTATCTGCCCATACGTTGATGCAGATTTGTTCAACAAACTGGGAACTAAAGAAACTTTCTATGAAGCAGCTGAAAAGTATGGTCTGCCTTACCCTAAGACGAAGATCATTACTAAAGAAGAAGTAGAATCTGGCAACCCAATTGAACTGCCATTCGACTTTCCAATTGCATTAAAGCCATCTGATAGTGTTGAATGGCTTGATGTTCAATTTGAAGGACGGAAGAAAGCTTATGTTTTGGATAAGCGGGAACAGTTTGATGAATTAATGCCTAAGATTTACCAAGCTGGTTATACTGGCAAGATGATTGCCCAAGACTTTATTCCTGGTGATGATTCTAATATGCGGACGGTTAACGCCTATGTTGATTCAAACCACAAGGTACGAATGATCAGTTTGGCACACCCGCTTCTTGAGGATCCATCTCCAGTAGCAGTTGGTAACTACATGGTAATTTTGCCTGAAAAAGATATGGTAATTTACAAGACAATTCAAAAGTTCTTGGAAGAAGTAAAGTATGTTGGATTTGCTGATTTTGATATGAAGTACGATCGGCGTGATAAGCAATTCAAGATTTTTGAAATTAACCTTCGTCAAGGACGTAGTAGTTTCTACTGCACTCTAAATGGCTATAACTTAGCTAAGTACGTGGTGGATGATGTGATTGATCACAAGCCATTCACAGGTACTGATTATGCTGATGGAAACAAACTTTGGCTGAACGCACCAAAGAAGGTTTTCTACAAGTATGCTAAGGAAAACGAATATAAGGAAAAGGCTAAAAAGTTGTTAGAAGCTGGACAGTGGGGAACAACGGCCTTTGATAAGAATGATAGTTTGAAGCAACGGCTGCTCATGCACTACTCATTCTGGCTGATTAATAAGAATTACCAAAAATACTTTGTACAACGTTAGAGAATAGGAGTATTTAATATGTGTGGAATTGTAGCTTTTGTTGATAATGAAGATCCAAAGCTAAAGGATAGTTTGATCCGGAAAATGAAGAACCGGATCATCCACCGGGGACCAGATTCAGAAGGACAATACGTTGATGAGAACGTTGCTCTTGGTTTCCGTCGTCTGAGCTTCATTGATGTTAAGAGTGGTAATCAACCAATTTTTAACGAAGATAACAGCAAAGCAATTGAATTTAATGGTGAAATTTATAACTTCCAAGAATTACGTGAAGAATTAATCGACTTAGGACACACCTTCAAGACTCATGCAGATACTGAAGTAATTCTTCATGGTTATGAACAATGGGGCGATGACGTTCTTAAACGTTTACGGGGAATGTTCGCCTTCATTATCTGGGATTTCAAGAACAAGGATATGTTTGGTGCGCGGGATCACTTTGGAATCAAGCCACTGTACTATGGAAAGATGAACGGTACCTTCTTTGTGGGTTCTGAAATTAAGGCGTTCTTGGATCACCCTAATTTTGATAAGCAACTTAATAAGAATGCATTAAAGCCTTACATGACTTTCCAATATTCCGCAACTCAAGAAACCTTCTTCAAGGGAATTTACAAGTTGCCAGAAGGTCACTATTTCCATTACAAAGATGGCAAATTTGAGATGAAGGAATACTGGGATGCTGACTTTGATCCTAAGGACGAAGGCTTTGATAAGGCCGTTGATAACATCGAAAATATTGTCACTGATTCAGTTAAGGCGCACTCCTTCGCTGATAAGGGAATCAAAGTTGGTTCCTTCCTTTCAGCTGGGGTTGACTCTAGTTATGTTACTGCAATGATGCGCCCAGATAACACTTTCTCAATCGGTTTTGACAGTACTTATGATGAAACTAAGCAAGCTCGTGAATTAGCTGCCAAGCTTGACTTGAAGAACACCGATGCTAAGTTGACTAACGAGGAAGCCTTCCATACTTTCCCACTAATCCAATACTACTTGGATGAACCTGATTCAAACCCATCAGTAATTCCATTGTACTTCTTGACCCGTCTCGCTAAGGAGAATGGTTACAAGGCAATGCTTTCTGGTGAAGGGGCCGACGAATTATTTGCCGGTTACATCGACTACGGATTCAACTCAAACTCAATGCTGATCCGGTGGTTTACTGATAAGCTTCGTGAATTGCCACAAGCTAAGCGGTACAAGATCGCTAAGTGGTTGGATGGCAAACACTTCCACGGTCAATTGCACATGTTCCGTGCATTAGCACCAGTTCGTGAATCTAAGTTTATCGGTCAAGCCTACATCTTCTCACCAGATGAAGCAGCTGATATTCTTCAGGACAAGTACAACTGTGGACCAACAATTGATGACATTATTGATCCAATTTTGAAGAATGTTGAAGATAAGGATATTGATGAAGTTGCTAAGAAGCAATACCTTGATATTCACAAGTTCATGCCTGGTGATATTTGTTTGAAGGCTGATAAGATGAGTATGGCAAACTCTCTAGAATTACGTGTTCCATTGTTGGACCGTGAAGTAATGCGGGTTGCTGGTCATACTCCAACTAAGTACCTCTTTAACCGTCATGGAACTAAGTGGGCCTTCCGGATGGCAGCTAACCGTCATCTTCCAGAAGAATGGGCAACGCGGCCAAAGATGGGCTTCCCTGTTCCTGTTCGGGCATGGTTACGTGAAAAGAAGTACTACGAAGAAGTTCGTGAACTCTTTGAACAAGACTTCGTTAAGGAATTCTTTGATCAAGATAAGATCTTGAAGTTACTAGATGACAACTTCAACGATAAGATTGATGGTCGGCGGAAGATCTGGACGATCTACACTTTCTTGGTATGGTACAAGCAATACTTTATTGATGACTTTATTCCTGAAGAAGTTGAAAAGCTTGATAATGAGGTGGCCGAATAAATGCTCACATTAAAAGAAATCACTGATTTACTGAAGGAAAATGGCCTCTATAAGGAGACTATTATTAATGGTAACTGGTACTACACTGTTCCAGAAGATGCTGCTAAAGCTGAAATTACCGACTTATCTTATGATTCACGGAAGGTCAGTGACGGCACACTGTTTTTCTGTAAGGGATTGAGATTTAACCCTGAATATTTGGTAAGTGCAATTAAAAATGGAGCAACTGCTGCAATCTCTGAACTAGTTTACGTTGATCAGCTGGACCAAGACGCACAATCAACGCCACAAGTAATCGTTACTAATGTGCAAAAGGCAATGGCATTAATTGCTCGTCACTTCTATGGTTGCCCTGATGAAAAGCTTGAACTTGTTGGCTTTACTGGAACTAAAGGGAAGACAACCTCCGTTTACTTTACTCGTCATATCTTGGCACATGAATTTGGGCCAGAAGTTGCTCAATTCTCATCAATCGATGAATGTCTGGATGGGAAAAACTTTGTTGAAGCTCACCTGACGACACCAGAATCATTGGACTTATTCCGAATGATGAAGGAAGCCGTTGATAATGGGATGAAGTACCTTGTCATGGAAGTTTCAAGCCAGGCTTACAAGAAGTCACGGGTTTATGGCCTTCATTTCAATATCGGGGTCTTCTTAAATATTTCACCAGATCATATTAGTCCGGTAGAACACCCAACATTTGATGATTACCTCTGGTGCAAGAGCCAAATCATTGTTAATAGTGATACTGTTATTCTTAATCGGGATATGGATTACTATGATTTACTTGCACAGAAAGCCCATGAATTAGGGAAAAAGTTAATCACATTTGGTAGTGATGAGAGTGATGCTGATTATCGTTACCATGGTGGAGATCATGGCTACTTTAGTGTTTCAACACATAATAATAATGTGCCAGCAGTCAATGGTGACTTCCGGGTAATGATTCCGGGACACTTCAACTACAGCAATGCTTTAGCTGCGATTGCAGTTAGTGCTCAACTCAAAGATGACACTAGTGATTTTGCACAGGGATTGAAGGAAACAAAGGTCCCTGGTCGAATGGAATTCTTAAAGAATAAGAAGGGTCTAGTTGCCTGCGTTGACTATGCCCACAATTACCTTAGTCTTTCTGAAAGTTTTAAATTCATGAAACATGAATATCCTAATGGCCGGTTAATCGTGGTTATCGGTGCTGCCGGTGGTAAGGCTGAATCACGACGGAAAGATGTTGGTCGAGCACTTTCAGAATTCGCTGATGTTGCGATCCTGACAAGTGAAGATAACTTCTTCGAGGATCCACATCACATTGATGAAGCGATTAAAGAGCACATCACTAATCCGAACGTTAAAGTTATCATTAATGTCGATCGGGTAGCTGCAATTAAACAGGCATTCGAAATGGCCAAACCAGGGGATGCAATGTTTATGGCTGCTAAAGGACGGGAACAATTTATGCATGAAAAGGGCAAGGATGTTCCTTATGTTGGTGATTACCAACTATCACAAAAGCTAATGGAAGAGTATGATAAGTAACTAGTAAGAGAAAGAAAAAGTTGCAAAATAAATCGATCTTTTTACTAATTTTTTAAAGATGTTTCAGTTACAGCGCGGTAGCTGTCTGGACTCTGAACGTTGATAAATCAACGCCCAGAGATCCTAGCCATCCTCGCGGAGGTGGGACTAAAAACTCGAAAACGAGTTTAGTCCCACTCTCTTTTATGGTAAACTTTTCATAAGCTTTATAATGATTTGAAATCGAGGGATAAACGTAATGAAAGCATTTCGTCAAACGATGAGTTGGGTAATCCCAATCGTAATTGGGCTGTTAATTGCTTTATTGATCAAACAATTTTTATTCCAAATTGTGCGGGTTGATGGTCCATCAATGCAACCAAATTTACAAAATAATGAACGGGTCTTTAGCTTGAAGACAGCAAAGATCCACCGTGGTAGCGTAATTGTCTTTGACGCGAATGGGGTTGATCCTCAAGTAGCATCTAAGACGGAATACGTTAAGCGGGTAATTGGTGTTCCTGGTGACACTGTTCGTTCACAAAACGGTAATATCTACGTTAATGGACGGAAAGTTAACCAAAACTACATTAACAGCAACCAGCGGAATGCCGGTACCGGTAATTGGACTTTGAAGAGTATTTCAGTTCAGAATAACTGGCTGAAGAATAGTGGCGCAACCAAGGTGCCAAAGGGCGAATACTTTGTCCTTGGGGATCACCGGAGCGTCTCTAACGATGGCCGTTACTGGGGATTTGTTCCTAAGAGTAAGATTGATGGTGTTGTAAAAGTATCGTCATGGACAGGTACCGCGACGACACGTTATAACGTTAATAAGGATTGGCAACATTACTGGGCTAACTAGTGCCAATTAATTTATAAACTGTTCTAAAGATTCTAGTGAAAAGCTAGTATTTTTAGGACAGTTTTTTTATCCTTAATGGTGCAATTGATAAGAATAAAAATTCATGATTTTCAAAGGGAAATAGGAGAATAAACATGCAATCAAAAAAATTATCAACAATTTTATTAACTTCAACGTTAGCAATGGCGTTGGTAACAACTCCCGTAACCCAAGTGGTTGTTCACGCTGATGATCAGGTAACTACTAGTTCAAGTTCATCGACTACTGCTACCCAAACGCATACAATTGATAAATCTTACGTAGTTTACGGTGCGGGAGCAGGCGATAAGAGTGAACTAGATAACGTTTTAGGGGTAAGCGATAATTTCACGACCCTAACTGCAACTGCTAGTGACTATCAAAAGTACATTAATCCTAACGATTCAACAACGAACGCTGCGATGGTTAGTTCTGTTTCAATCGTGCCTACTGATCCTGGTTCAGGGGTAAAGGTAAATGTTAAAAAGTTTAATGGTGAAAGCAACATTACCAAAGTAACTGCTCAACAATATGCCATGGTTGCTCAAATGGCTGGGGTGACAGACGTTACAATCACCGTTTCAGCCAATCGACCAGTTTCTGGTGAATCTGCCCTTACAGGGGTTTATAAGGCCTTGAGTGCGGACGGAATTAACCTGAACAGTCAGAATACTCAATCCGCTAACCAAATGCTCAGCGCCACTAATGATGCAATTGACGCAAATAAGGATGATAGTAGTTATCCTGGTAAATTAATGGCTGCTGTTGGTAATACCACTAAGCAGATCAATAAGCAGAAGCGGCAGGGTGAAACACCAACCCAAGTTCAAATTGAAACAACACTAAACCAGAACCTGAAGCAACAAAATATTTACAATGAAACCAAGAATTACACTACTAACATTGTGAATGCGTTAGTTCAATTCAACAATGCGCCAATTAGCTCAAGTAAGGATTACAGCTCCCATGTTAGTGATACGATTAATAACGTTAAGAATTCGACCGGGGATATGATGAACAAGGCTAAGCAGTTCCTAAACTCAAAGGACGGTCAAGCAGCACAAAAGCAAGCACAATCTTGGTGGAATCGGTTCTTAAATTGGCTTCAAGGTCTCTTTAACTAAAAAACATTGACGAATCTATAAAGCTTAGGTATATTAATAGGCGGAAATTAGCGATTCAAATAAAACACAATGATTAGGGGAGTAGTCTTATAACTATTCATATAGCGACTCTGAGATGGTGCAAGCAGGGATGAGTAGATTTAGACGAAGGTAGCCTATGAGTGGTTAGGACGACGGTAAGAAGTCCTAGACGGGAGCGCCCGTTACAGCGGCACCGTATTTGATGTACGGAATGAGGCATTATTAGCGATAATAATGTAAAAAAAGGTGGTAACACGCTACGGCGCCCTTTAAGCAAATTGCTTAAGGGGCGCTTTTTTGGATCGCGAGTAACTTAGAGATTTCTATAGGGAAGCATATCTTGGGGGATATAATGACAGAATCAAAGATTACAGTCCGGCAAACGTTGGTAGTAGCGTCTTTAATTTTTGGAGTGCTATTTGGTGCGGGAAACTTAATTTTTCCTGTTCACTTAGGTCAGTTGGCAGGGGCACATTGGTTAGGAGCGAGTAGTGGTTTCTTAATTTCGGGAGTACTGCTTCCGTTAATGGCCTTATTAGCAATTAGTATTACCCGCTCTGATGGGATTTATGATCTTGCGCGGCCAAATGGACATTTTTATGCAATATTTTTCTTAATCTTTGTCCAAGCAACATTAGGGCCATTATTTGCGATGCCACGAACTGCGACTGTTCCATACACAATCGGCTTTGCACCGCACCTTACTGCCGGAAGTAACACACTCGGCTTGTTGATCTATACGGGGATCTTCTTTGCTCTTGTCTTCGGTTTAACCAGTACAGAAGCAAAGATTACTGACTTAATTGGAAAAATCCTTAACCCTGTTTTCTTAGTATTATTGTTCATCATCTTTGCAATGGCTTTTATTAGCCCAATGGGACAGACTCAAACAACGCCAGTGACTGCAGATTATGTCAGCCATGCATTTACGAGCGGCTTTTTGCAAGGATATAACACAATGGATATCCTTGGCTGTCTCGCGTTTGGTGTTGCAATTATTAGCGCAATTAAAGAATTAGGACTCCAAGATACGAAAAAGATTTCTTGGACGATGGCAAAGAGTGGGTTCATTGGAATCATGGGGATTGCGATAATTTATCTTTGTCTAATTTGGATGGGGGCAACTAGCCTGCATCAATTTAAGATCGCGGATAACGGGGGAATTACGTTAGCACAAATAGCACATTATTACATGGGCTTTGCAGGGGATGCGTTATTAGCTACCCTAACCACCGTTACTTGTTTAACTACGGCGATGGGACTCGCTGCGGCCTTTTCAGAAGATCTTCACCGCCTTTTCCCAAAGGTTTCTTATCGGATTTTCTTATTCCTTAATTGTGTTTTATCGTTCTTGGTTGCTAATTTGGGGTTAGATAAGATTATCGCCTGGTCATTACCAGTGTTGATGTTCTTATACCCCTTAGCAATCACCCTGACGATTTTGGGAATTACATCACCGTTATTTAAAACGGATCCAGTGGTGTACCGAATTACAACTGGGTTGACATTTATTCCAGCAATCTTTGATTTAGTGAATAACCTCCCTGAAGCTCTTCGGGAAATGTCATTTGCGCAGTCGATGATTAAGTTTGCTCATCAATATTTCCCACTATTTTCATTGGGCTTTGCCTGGATTCCGTTTGCCCTAACTGGATTTATTATTGGAATTGGAATTCGGTTGGTAAGGATGAGAAGAAGCAACATTCACTAAGCATTTGTAAATAAGAATAGTCATTAGGACCTTCCTCTAAATTGGTTATTGCTCAATAAGAGGAGGGTTTTAAAATAGAATTGTTTCACGTGGAACGGTATCCCTTAAATTTGATAAAAAATAAGTTTAAAAAACACTTGCTTTTTAGGAGAAGACTTGATAGTATTATTTGTGCTGTGTTATAGTATGACCCGTTAGTCAAGTGGTTAAGACACCAGCCTTTCACGCTGGTATCGTGGGTTCAAATCCCGCACGGGTCACTTTATTGGGCTATAGCCAAGCGGTAAGGCAACG
>JAHLFK010000069.1 GCA_018883805.1 Candidatus Limosilactobacillus merdavium
GTTCCTGAAGAAAACATGGGTGACGTTATGGGTCAAGTTACTGCTCGTCGTGGTACCATTGATGGTATGGAAGAACGTGGTAACGCTCAACAAATCCACTCATTTGTTCCACTTTCAGAAATGTTCGGTTACGCTACTGCCCTTCGATCTGCTACCCAGGGTCGTGGTACCTTCACTATGACATTCGATCACTACTCAGCTGTTCCTAAGGCTGTTCAAGAAAAGATCATTAAGGAAAGCGGCAATAACTAATTGCTACTATTAAAACCTTAAACAAAAGGCTTGAAGACGAATTAATCTTCAGGCCTTTTTGTTTTGCTTTAAATAAAAACGAATAATTACCTATTTACATTTAAAATAGTTCGTGTTAACCTAATGATACAAAATTTTTAAAGGAGAAAGTGTTAATGGAGAACTTAGTTGTTCGTGGGACTTTCTTTACATCAAAAAATAAAGATGAAGTTGTTGCCCATGAAAATTATTTAATCTGCATTGATAATGGGGGACTGATAAGCCGAACATTGTCTCCCAGTGATCGTGAATATCATCAAGTACTTGCTGAAGCACAACAGCATGATCGATTACTTGAGTTGAAAGATAATCAGTATCTTTTACCTGGATTTATCGATTTGCATGTTCATGCTCCGCAATGGCCACAAGCAGGATTGGCACTGGACTTACCATTGGCCGATTGGTTAAATCATTATACTTTTCCGTTAGAGGCAAAATTCTCTGATCCAGAATTTGCTAATCGGGTATATCAAAGTTTCGTCCATGAGTTGCTTAGTCAAGGTACGACAACTACTTTGATGTTTGGGACTATCCATAACCAAGCAAATATGACCTTAGCTCGTCAATCAGTTAATCAAGGATTACGGGCCTTTATTGGTCAAGTTGTAATGGATAATCCAGATCAAACGCCAGAATATTATCGGAATTCATCTGCTAAAGAAGCTTTAGAATCTACAGAGAAATTCATTCATACGATGTTAGGACTTCAACAGCAGACCAATTCGACAGTTGTTCCTGTCATTACACCAAGATTTGTTCCAAGCTGTACAGATGAAGCCTTAGAAGGACTTGGTGATTTAGCAAAGAAGTATGACTTGCCTGTTCAATCACATTTAAGTGAAAGTAATTGGGAACATGGCTATGCAATCGAGCGTTATGGAATTCATGATACTGCAGTGATGGATCATTTCCATTTACTTACAAATCGGTCGATTATGGCTCACGGAACTCAATTACAGGATGATGATTTACTGACATTGCGTAATCGACAGACAACAATCGCTCATTGCCCAATTTCCAATATTTACTTTGGCAACGGTGTGTTACCAGTGAAAAAGTTGTTTAGTTTAGGCAATCGGATGGGAATGGGAAGCGACATTTCTGGAGGATATTCGCCAAGTCTTTACCACAATATCCGTCAGGCTGTTAAATCTTCGCAAATGCTTGAAGATGGGGTAGACAGCCGAAAGAAAGCAGATGAACGTGGCGTTAAGGATTCACGGATAACTATGCCTAATGCTTTTTATTTGGCAACAGTTGGTGGTGCTCAAGCATTGCACTTAAAAACTGGGAAGTTAGAAGAAGGGTACCAAGCTGATTTTCAAATTGTTAATGGTCACCCAGCTTTGATGAAAATGACATCGGCGGATATTTTTCAACGGTTAATGTATCAAACCGAACAGCAAGATATTCAAGAAGTATATGTTGCTGGTAAGAGAGTTTATGGGAAAAATTAGGAGGAAATTTTAATGGATGAAAAGTCACAATTGTTGATTGGCCCTGATGAAAAGGTTCCAACTGGAGAAGCGGTTCTTTTAGGGTTACAACACGTTCTTGCAATGGATGTTTATGTTCCACCAATTATTTTAGGTGGACTGTTAGCAATGGGTGCTGCTGATTCAACTGGCCTTTTACAAGCAACATTCATGGCTTGTGGTATCGGGACGATTTTACAGACAGCTTACTTTATGAAGATGCCAGTATCACAAGGCCCTTCATTTGTGCCTCTGACAGCCGCTGCTGGTGTTGTTCTTGCTAGTGGTGGTCTTCATGGTGGTGGAATGGCTACTTTGATGGGTGCTTTGCTTGTAGGGGCTATCTTATTGATTCTTCTTGGTTTGAGTGGCTTCTTCCAAAAGATCATTAATCGTTTAGTTCCTGCAGTTATTGGTGGAACAATTATCACTTGTGTTGGTTTATCATTGATTCCTTCAGCATTAAACGATAATATCTTTGAAGCAAAAGGTAATGTTTATCAAAACATGGAATTAGCAGGGATTACTGCTGCAATCTTGATTATCTGTGTTGCGATTAGTATTCGTTTCCCTAAAGTACAAAAGTTGTTTAAGACAGGTTCAATTGTAATTGCATTGTTAGCTGGTACTGCGATTAGTGCTTCTATGGGACGGTTTGATGCTTCATCAGTTGCTGCAGCGCCATGGTTTAGCCTTCCTCAACGGACAATCTTCCACTGGGGTGTCCACTTTGACATGACTGCAATCCTGACTTTCGTTATTATTTACGCAATCCTTACTACTGAAACTACTGGTACCTGGTTCGCAATGGGAGCAGTTACTAACCACAAGATTACTGATAAGCAATGGAACCGTGGGATTATCGGTGAAGGTTTGAGCTGTTTGATTGCTACTATTACCGGTTCAACCCCAGTTACTGGTTACTCTACTAATGCCGGAATTATTTCCATTACCGGTGTTGCAAGTAAGGCAGTCTTCGTTGCTGCAGGGGTATGGTTTATTATTTTAGGGTTCTGTACTAAACTATCAGCCTTCCTTGCCGCAATTCCAGCACCTGTAATCGGTGGGGTCTTTGCCATCATTACCGTTACTATTATGCTGAACGGGTTAAACGTTATTCGAAACCTTAAAGTTCGTGAAAGTGACCTTTACATTATTGGTTTGCCAATTGTTATCACAATCGCCTTGGTTTTAATTCCAAAGAAGATCGTTAGTGGTGCACCACAAATGGTTCAATATCTCTTGGGCTCACCAGTTGCTATGGCAGCTATTACAGCAATTGTTCTGAACCTCTTAATGCCAAAACGGGCTAAAATTTAAATATTGATTCTATTAGAAAAGCTCCTAGCGTTCAATTATGGGTGAATGCTAGGAGCTTCTTTTGTTTATTCAGTTGTTAGCTTTCGTCTCTTCTTGAAGGTGATTAATGAAACGAGAGCAGCAATAACTGTCCAAATTAAACCTAAAATGCTGATGAATGCACCTGGCTTAAATCCAGGCAACTGGTAGGTAAAGGTGACATGATTTGTTCCGGCAGAAAGTGGGATCCCAAGAAAGGCTTGGTTTGTGCGAACCGTCTTTACGTTTTTGCCATTTACATTTGCACGCCAACCGCTTGAGTACGGAATCGAAGAAGTCAGGATTCCTTTTCGATTAGTGGTAATGGTTCCCTGAACCTTATTTCTACTGAATTTTAAGTTCTGCAGTCCATGCTGCTTAATGGTTGCAACTTGGTTTCGATAATGAGAATCAATCTTTTCAGCGACTACTTGGTACTTTAATTGATATAAGCCAAGTTTTGTTGGTTGGAATGATAATCGATCTGGCAGGCCACCGCTATAATAGCCGATGTTAAGCGTTGAATTTTTAACCTGCTTAAAGAACGATAGTGTACTTTGCTTAGGTTGCTCAATTGTTGCTGTTCCAAAACGACTGCCAACATTAATCTTAAAACTAATGTCAGGAGAGCCATTGAGAACGTGGAACCGCCAGTAACGATATTGATTATACTTGTGGTTAACAATGCTTCCAGGATTGGTTGCCATTTGCTGTAAGTGCTGTTGTTCATACTTAATCTGTTCTTTCATTGAGAACGGAGTGAATTTAATTTGACTAAATTCAATGTGGAGTTCAGAACCACGAAGCTTTTGTTTGAAAGCAGCATTCTCCAGTTGAGGAAGTTCAATATGATATTTCTCCTCACTATCAGTGTATTTCAAATGGTGAGGGTTAACTTTATTGAGCCGGTTTGAAATAAGGTTGCTCTTTAACTTATAGACGTGATTATTCAAATTGGCTGCTTTCATTCCCTTAGTAACGTGTTCATCATTAACTAAAACACCACTTGCAAGGGCACGTTCCTTTTCGGTTGGTGAAAGCTTCTGGTAACGACCTTTGCTAATATAACTGTCTTGCCAGTATATCAAAGGGAAAGCATTATTGGACTTATAGCGATTTGTTTGGGTGGGGATGAAATCCTTCTTATCCTGGATATCGCTTGGTTGACCGGAATCATAATTAATAATTGGGTCAGAGAACTTATCAAGGAAATAACCAGCAGGGATCTTAGTCGCATTCAAGCCATCACTTTGCACAAATAGGTACCGAACACCGAGAAAGTTATTCAAGACGGTCCGATCGTCTACCTGACGAAGAGGGACATTGGCTTGATATTGGTTATTTTGTAAACTGTTGCTGAAATTACCAAGGTATTGGTTTTGCAATGAGTAGTAGGAATCAATATTGCTTAGGCCAGAGGTTAAATCATTATCAATGGTTGGAACATCAATGATTTGATTTTGACTAATTGTTGAAACCCGGTAAGCAGGTGTCCGCGTTAATCCCTTATCAAGGCCGCCATACCGCATGGCCATCATTCTTTGATATTGCCCCCGACTGAGCATCTTTGTACTGAAGTCACCATTATAAGGAAAGGACGCATAAATTGCGTTAAATCCAGCGTTCAGGACGATAATTCCTAAGAGCCATAATTGAGGCTGCTTTAAACGATTAAAACTAATTAGCCATAAAAGAAGAAGTGACATTAAGAGGAAGAGGAGTGGAAGAACAATATCGTTTTCACTTTCAAAGAAGAAAGTAAGAAGGAGAACTGCTACGTAAATTCCAGTTGAGTATGTGATGATTTTTAGATCTTTATGGGAAAGTGAGTGGGCATTCTCTACTAAAAGACAGATTGCTATTGATAGTGGAAGATAAATTAATAATGTCCACCGGTTTGAAGCTGCCATCATCCCATTGAACATTGCACCAACAGCGGGGATGAGGAGCATGATTACTGCAAGCCCTAGACTAATAGTAATTAGCGGATAAGACTTTGCATGACTATAAACATAAACAAGAGCGATAAAGCCAATTGAAACAATCCCTAATGCACTCCAAAACATAAATGACCATTGATCACCATTGATAAGTTGTTTTGGTAAAAAGAGATAGTAATAAAGTGGATAAACTTTCAAGCCGTTAGCAAATTGTGCACCAAGGCGAGTGGAATGACTAACAGCGATCAATTCTGGAATCCACATGATTGCAGAAAGAAGAAGGCTTGTGATTGTTGCAAAAGCCAGTTTAAGAAAGGCTTTGCCATAATTAAGAGTCTTGCGATATTTCGTCAAGACACGAAGAATTAGGTAAATCATTGAGCCAATGCCTAGAATAAACGCTAAATAGTAGTTACTGATTAGCATCCAAGTAAAAGCCCCAGCTAATGGCCAAGCAGATCTGTCCTGCAAGATTCGTTCGATTTGGACCACAATTAATGGGAATAAGATAAAGGGTGTTGTAAAGAACGGCTGGGCAACACAGGCATATAATAGAAAAGAGTTAACTAAGTATGCTGTTGTTCCGGCGAGAATCGTTGTATTTCTGAATTTAAAGTGCTGAGCAAAATAAACAAATGATAACCCTACGCAGTACATTCGAATGATACTAATAAATTGGTAGGCACGAGTAATCTTGCTTGCGGGGAAGAATACAGATAAATAAGAAAAAATATCTCCAATATTATAGTAGGAAAAGACTTGAAAAGTATCTGAGCCCAATCCAAATTGCCAAGACCAAAAATTGATCTGTCCAGGATGGTGGATAAAGTTAATGATTGCTTCACGATACTTAGCGAGAAGAGGAAGGTGCTGATTTAATGCATCCTTACTCCAAATGATACTGTGACCAGTTATTAAGTAAGTACCGAAAATGCAAAGTGCTAGAAATAAAAAGAGAACGGTGTACTCAAGATAAAGCTTTTTTACCGATCGTTTTTTGAACGAAAACTCCATAAGTAACTCCTTAATTAATTATGTACAATGATCATATTTTAGCATTTGTCGGACCTAACACGACAAAAAGAAGAAAAATATTGCAATAAAATTTCATCCTGCAATCAACTTGTAAAGAAAAAAAGCAAAATTAATTTGGTAAAAAGCTTGATATAACAATCATTCTTTAGTATTATGGATAGGTGCTTGAGTTCAGAGGGAGTATTTTACATACCCCCGTAAGGAATTAAGCTGCGAAGCGATGATGCGGAAGGTTGCGACACACCCGGCCGCTTTGCCACAGGATGTGGCGGTAATTTCCGCGGAGCTAGTCAAATTTTAAATCTGACGAAGGAGGGAATATAATGGCAAAACA
>JAHLFK010000010.1 GCA_018883805.1 Candidatus Limosilactobacillus merdavium
CAGAAGGCTTGGGCGCCACTCCAGGAACCGTAACGACTAGCAACGTATTGGTCGGCTACTCGTTCTTGGTTAGCAGCTGAGTAGTCACCGTTTAAGTATGATGCTGAAAGTTGGTATTTACCAATGTATTGTCCGTTCCGGGCTGTGTAACTACCACCTGATTCACGGGCAGCAATCCATGCCTTAGCGGCAGCATCGTTACCAGCAACACTTGAAGTGTAGCTACTGTTGCCATTGTAACTTGCAGCGTAGTTAGCTGAAGTAGATGCGTTAGCAGTTTGAGTAGCTGCAGGTGCAGTACTTTGAGTTTGTGCAGTTGCTGAAGCTGCTGGTTGTTGTGTTTGAGCAGCACTAGTTGTAGTAGCAGCTGAACTAGTTTGGTTGTTTGTGTTTTCAGTATTTGCAGCTGGTAAAGTTTCTACTTGTTGTTGAGTAGCAGGTGCAACTTCACCATCATCTTTAATTACTAACTTTTGACCAACATAGATTAAGTTCTTGTTAGCAATGTTGTTGTTTGAAGCTAAGGTATCAACGAAAGTTAAGTCATGACCAAACTTATATGAAATACCTGATAATGTGTCACCGCTTTGCACCGTGTAAATTGAGTCGGCGTTAGCGGTTGTGGTAGTTGCGATAGTTCCTAAGGCAACAACCCCGGCTACTGCAGCTGTGATTTTAGCGATGTTCTTCGATAACTTATTCATATAAATGAACAACCTTCCTTTTCATAATCTTGTTTCAAATTTCTAATTATTATTGTTAAGTTGTTGATTTCCTTATCAACGGTTTCTAATATACACGGTCAAAATTACATAGTAGTTACCACAGATTTTCAATTTGGCTGATTTTCGTAACTTATTGTAATAAACACCATTTGATTTTCTAGTGATAACTCTTCTCAATCGCCGCTTTAATGGTCTTTTCGGTAATTTTCATAATTCTTGCTTAGGTTACCGATTTTTGTAATAAAGCAGCCTAAAAAAGTCTCAATTAAGGCGAAAATTGCTTTAATTGAGACTTTTTATCACTATTTTGGGTGTTTTTGTAACGTTATTGTAACCCCATCCGGCTACTTAACCATGAATCTTGTGGTAAATATTGTTTGAAGAAAGCTGCAGCGGTCTTCAATCCCGCACTCTGTTGATCATTAACTGTAACTTTTTCAGCTGAACCGGTAACAATATCCTGATGCAATTCAAGTGGTTCATCGTCAACAGTCGTTAACTTTCCCCAATCCAACTGACTATTATTACTGGTCCATCCCCACTCTGCTACTTGAGCACTGGTGTTCATACCATAACCATCAACTTGTGTAGTTACTTTTTGTTGTTGTTCTTTCTTTACATTAGCAGCTAACTGTACATTCCAATGCGAATCATTACCATCAAGAAAACTATAAAAACTGCTGTATCCTTGCTTTGATTCTGGTACCGTTGCCGCTAAATTAAGAACTGATTGTCGAGCTTGATAAGAATGTGTAGCCTGACGAACTAAACTGCTTTGATAATGAGCAGATTGGTAAAAATCAACCGCTGCTCCTGTTCCAATCAGAATTTCAGTAGCAGCATAGATTGGCTGTTCACTCTTGTAGTTACTTATTTCTTCTATTGATACCTTGGCACCTGCACCAACAATAATTAGATTGTGTGGATTACAGCTTTTTGTCGTCAAATTTAGCTTTAATGGTTCCTTAAGAGTCGTATTATCAGGGACATAAATGAATTGACCAGCATCACTCAATGCTAAGTGAATCGCGTTAAGCTGACTATCTTGCCACCGGACAGCCTTTTCCATCAAATTTTCCTGCAACAGTTCAGGGTACTTCTCCACAGCCATTAACAATGGCAATGCAACATAGTCTGTTCCCTCATGGACAAGGTACGAGTCTTCCACAGTCGTCATTAACTCTGGCTGCTGCCACTGTGTTAACCACTTTTGTTGCTGTTCAGCAAGTACGAACCGTTTCTGCAACATTACTGCTAGTGATCTTTTCTTCTGTAACCATGCTGGTTGTTTCTGTGCATTTTTCTGTACTAGTGTGAGCAAATTCTCATCCATCAATCTTCACCTACTAATGGACAAGCTTGTCCCAAATAACGACATGACCACTTTCTAAAGACTTTGGAACGTCAATAATCCGTTGGTTAGAACTTCCACGGAATTGCAACGTCAAATCCTTTTTTGCAAGCAAAAAACGACCATCAACTAAAATATCAATATTATGAAGCATTTCCAATTTATCATCAGAATCTTTCAACAATTCTTCCCAGGTATATCCTGACCAAGCCCAGATATCTTTAGTATGACCAAATTCTTTTCTTAACCGATGGATCAATTTTAAACATACCTGAGTATTCAAAAATGGTTCTCCACCTAATAGGGTTAGTCCTTGAACATAGCTTTGAGAGATATCTTCCATGATCTGATCTTCTAGTTCCTGAGTATATGGTTGACCATAATGGAAGTTTTGTGCTGCCTTGTTATAACATCCTGGGCAGTTAAATAGGCACCCACTAACATAGACACTACACCGGACACCTTCACCATCAACAAAGTTAAATGGCTTGTAGTCCGCAACATACTGCAACGAGTGGTCCTTTGCTAACCATTCCTTAGGCTTAGGATTCTTTGGTAATTTTTGTGCTCTGTTCTCTGGCATAATAACCCCTCTTAGATTTGGTCACCGTTGATTGATGCCCGTTCTTCCTTAGAGTCAAATTGACGATTCTGTTCAAATTGGGCTGCTGACTTAATCATTGAAGAACTCATGTGCTTTACCCGGTGAATGATTTCTTCATGCCGACCATGAACCATTGGACGTTGTTGTGGGTTTCCAAGATAACCACAAGTCCGCTTAACAACATCACAAGTTGCTGGATCATGATTACCACATTGAGGACACTTAAAGCCCCGCGCAGTTGCTTCAAATTCGCCCTTAAAACCACACTTGAAACATTGATCAATTGCAGTATTTGTTCCTAAATAACCAACATGATCGTAAGCCCAATCCCAAACAGCTTCGAGGGCCTTAGGATTTTGCCGCAAGTTTGGATATTCGCAATAGTGGATAAAACCACCAGCTGCTTGATATGGGAAGTCCTCTTCAAATTCAAGCTTTTCAAATGGAGTTGGATGCTTCCGAACATCATAGTGGAAACTGTTAGTGTAGTATTCCTTATCAGTAACATCTTCAATCCGACCAAACTTCTTAATATCATCTTGGCAGAAAGTATCAGTCAATGATTCAGCAGGAGTTGAGTAAAGACTGTAGTGGTAACCTTCTTCACTTTCCCATTTAGCACAAAGATCATGCATTGCCTTTGTAATTGAAACAGCGAAGTCATGAGCTTCCTTATTGTGTTCCCAGTTTGAACCGTAGAATGTGGTGCAGACTTCATATAAGCCAATGTAGCCTAATGAAATGGTAGCCCGACTATTCTTGAAGACTTCATCAACACTATCAGTCCGCTTCAACCGCTTACCAAATGCACCATACATATATAGTAGAGGTGCGTTTTCTGGCTTAGCTTGCTTCGTCCGTGCAATCCTGTACTTCAATGCAGTATGACAAATATTCATCTTTTCTTGGAAAATTTGCCAGAAGAGCTCCTTATCGCCGTTAGCTTCTAACGCAATCCGTGGCAAGTTAACAGTAACAACCCCAAGATTCATCCGTCCTGAGTTAACCTCTTTGCCTGTTTCAGGATCTTTCCATCCTTGAAGGAATGACCGACAACCCATTGGCGTCTTGAAGCTCCCAGTAATTTCCTTAATCTTGTCGTACATTAACAAGTCTGGGTACATCCGCTTGGTTGAACATTCCAAAGCAAGTTGTTTGATGTCATAGTTTGGATCACCAGGATTTAAATTCAAACCACGCTTAAGAGTGAAGATTAACTTAGGGAAGATCGCTGTCCGGTGTTCTTTACCGAGTCCCTTAATACGAATCTTCAAAATAGCCTTTTGAATTTCCCGACTAATCCAGCTAGTACCTAATCCAAAATTAACAGTTGTAAATGGAGTTTGTCCCTGGCTGGAGTAAAGAGTGTTAATTTCATATTCCAATGCTTGCATAGCATCGTAAATATCCTTCTTAGTCTTAGCCCGTGCGAAATCTTCGCGCTTTTCTGGAGCAATCCATTCTTCAGCATCTTTCATGTGCTTTTCGTAATTTAATTTTGCATATGGCTCAAGTAATTGATCAATCCGGTTTGCTGAACAACCACCGTATTGTAATGAGGCAACATTAGCAATAATTTGTGACATTTGTGCAGTCGCAGTTTGAATTGAACGTGGTGATGAAACCCAAGCGTTACCAATCTTAAAGCCATTCTTAAACATTTCGTCAAAATCAATCAAACAACAGTTAGTTTCAGGAGTAACTGGTGAATAATCCAAGTCATGCCAGTGAATATCTCCACGAAGGTGAGCCTTAGCAACGAGTTCTGGTAACATTCTTAAACCAAGAGCCCGACTAACAACCCCAGCTTCTAGATCACGTTGAGTATTAAAAACGTGACTATCCTTGTTGGCATTTTCGTGAACAACTCGCGAGTTACGATCAAATAATTGATTAAGTTTATATTGCGGATCAGTGGCTTCCGCAAAATTCTCTTCGTCTTGACGACGGTAATCAACATATTTTTGGGCTAATACGTTTTGGCCTGCTTTTTTTAAGCCCGCAATAAATGCTTTTGCAATTTCAATGCTAGAAACTGATTGCTTACCCATAAAGGATAACAATTCTTGGTAAACAGCTGCCTTAGTATCATTATCAGCGTTTAATTCTCGTAATACTAAATCAATTTTATAGCCGTAAAAAGGCGTTTCAGTGCCATCACGCTTAACAACCTTCACGTCAGTTAAATTTTGTAAACTTGTATTATTCATTATCTCGATTTTCATTCTGCAGACCCCTTCTAAAAAGTTAACGATTGTTATCTTACTATTGAATAAATTAAGAAGAAAGGTTGACTTCTATACCCCAATATGTAGTAGGTGATGTTTTTTAACTACTATCAATTGTGATTTTAAACTAATTTACCATGATAATTAAGGACGATAAAGCAACGAATCCACCTCTGAAGCCTTTCTTAAACTTACATTTTTGGAATGGCATCATTTTTTATTGAATCTTATTATCAATAGATAAGTTAGCAAAATAAAAATAATTAATTAATTCATATGAAATATTGTTCATATGGTTTTATTGGGACAAATAATGGTATAAAAAAACAAGGTAGAGCCTGTTAAATCAAACTCTACCTTGTCTAACTCGTTTACTAACTAACGCTAGTCATTCAGTTTAAGTATGCCTCCGGTGGGGGTCGAACCCACACTCCCTCAACGGGAACTGGATTTTGAGTCCAGCGCGTCTGCCAATTCCGCCACAGAGGCAAAATATTAGTGTTAGTTAATAAAACTAAAAGGTGGTAATCGGATTTGAACCGATGATAAAGGTTTTGCAGACCTCTGCCTTACCACTTGGCTATACCACCAAATAGTTAACGTTAAAGGAAGCCCTTTAACAAAGGGCGGTATGTGGGATTCGAACCCACGCGTGCCGGACCCACAAACCGGTGTGTTAACCAAACTTCACCAATACCGCCAAAAAATTCATAAAAGCAGGGATAGTAGGAATCGAACCCACAACGACGGTTTTGGAGACCGTAGTTATACCGTTTAACTATATCCCTATAAAATGGGGGAGAGTGGATTCGAACCACCGAACCCGAAGGAACGGTTTTACAGACCGTCGCGTTTAACCAGACTTCGCTACTCCCCCATAAAGTGGCGCGGGACGGAATCGAACCGCCGACACACGGAGCTTCAATCCGTTGCTCTACCAACT
>JAHLFK010000070.1 GCA_018883805.1 Candidatus Limosilactobacillus merdavium
GATCACTAGAGCTTTGAGAAGTGGAAAGATATTCCTGGACAATTTGTGCCTTTAATTCTGGATTATATTTAGTCATGTAAAAAGTGCCTCACAATCGTTAGAACTTTGTCTAACAATTATGAGGCACTTCAAAATTTAATTTGCCGCTCGGTCTTTAACTTTAAATATATTTTGATGAGATTATCGTCATATCTGATGAAAACTTACTTACCTATTCAAATGTAGTTTTCGTTGACAATTAGGACAGATACCGTGAACTTCAATGTTATTCCCAGTCACTAAGTAACCAGTTTTATCACGAGTCATAATGGCTAACTCTTTACTAATTTCCGTAAAATGAGGGTCAAAGACATCGGTGATTTGTCCGCAGTTATCACAAATTACATGATAGTGGGGGTGACCAAAATAATCATAGTGAGTACTTCCGTCGCCGTTCTTTAACTCAATTACTAGATTGTAGTCAACAAATAACTTTAGGGTATTGTAAACAGTTGCCATACTGATATTGTCAACGCTATCCTTCAAGTCTTCATAGATCATTTCTACACTTGGATGGGTATGATGAGTGATTAAATAGTTTAGAATCGTTTTTCGTTGAGGAGTTACTCTGACATGATTTTTTCTCAATTGTTCAATTGCTCGATCAAATTCTGCTTCAGCCATGCTACTCACCTCACTATTTATGACACTTTTTTCTATAATCAGTATAACATTTGCATTTGTGATTTCAAACATTATAATGTATTTGGCTATTAATAATAATTCTAAAGAAGAAGGGGATTTGATGGAAAAATCAATCGATCAAAACGGTCGGCCTTATAGTCGATTTTGGTTTATTTTTACATTATTAATTGGAACGTTCACGATGTCAATCAGTCAGTCTTCACTATCGACTGCGTACCCAACTTTGATGAGGGCATTTGGCATCTCTGCATCAACAGTTCAGTGGCTGACAACTGGGTTTATGCTGGTAATGTGTGTCAGCATGCCGATTAGTCCATGGATGCTCAATAATTTGAACTTCAAGACAATGTTCATTGGTGCATTGGCCTTGTTCGATATTGGTTCACTAATGATTATTTTGACACCAGCTAGTTGGGGCGTTTCTGGATTCTGGTTTATGATGATTGGCCGAGCAATGGAAGCATTTGCTGTCGGAGTTTTGTTCCCATCATACCAGTCAGTCCTTCTTGAAATTACACCACGAGAATCACGAGGAACAACGATGGGAATCGCTGGCCTGGTTATGGGGTCTGCACTTGCCTGTGGTCCAATTGTTTCCGGAATTGTCTTAAAGTTCTTTGATTGGAAGAGTTTGTTTATCCTCTTTATGATCATTATCACCGTAATTATTATTATGGCGGGCTCCGGTTTGATCCGTGATGTTATGGAACGCCACGAAAGCAATTTGGATTGGCTCTCTGTCATTTTGTCTATCGGTTTGATCGGAATTATGTACGTAATTAATCAAATCGGTAAATCCAAGATCAATTGGGCTGTCAGTGGAACAATCCTCATCGTAAGTATCCTTGCAATTGTTTGGTTCTGCATTCGTCAACTTGATCTTGATGAACCATTACTAGAATTACGGGTAATGAAGACCTTTAATTATGACTTAGCAATTCTGCTGACTTCGATTTCTTATATTGCTTTGATTGTTACGACAATTATTTTTCCTCTTTATTATCAAGGAGTACTCAAAGTTAGTCCATTTGTATCAGGGATGTCATTGGTTCCTGGTGCGGTACTGTTAAGTATCTTAAATCCATTAACGGGGAAATTAGCTGATAAAATCGGCTTTAAACCAACGATGCTTGTTGGGATGTGCATGATTGTTATTGGCTGGCTTGCTGGATTATTCCTCATTAACCAAATGAGCCTTTGGATGATGATCCTTTGTGCAATGGTAATTGAGGGTGGTAATGCATTTGTAATGATGCCAGCCGTTACTCTTGGTGCTAACTCATTACCAAACGAGTTAGTTCCTCATGGGACAGCAGTAATTACGACTGTCCGTCAGGTTTTAGGCTCTACAGGTGTTGCTGTTTCGACAATTATTTTGACAACTGTTACTAACCACAACATCAGTCGGGGAATGAGTAGTCTGAATGCTTCACTAAACGGATATCATTATGTTTTCTTAACGATGTTATTGGTTGAAATCGTCGGACTATGCTTAGCACTAGCATTAAAGAATACAGTTAAAAAAGATGCAAAAGCTTAATTGGATCGTTTTAATATAGTAGAGAGCTTTAATGAGGTGATGAGATGACAGTAAAACGGCCTTTGTGGGCAGAAACATCAGAATTGATGCGTAACTACTACGATACCAAGTGGGGGTTACCTGAGCATGATGACCGAGAATTATTTGAGATGTTAACTTTAGAACTTTTTCAAGCAGGATTATCCTGGTCGACAATTTGGAAGAGAAAAGCAGCTTTTGAGAAAGCTTTTGCAAATTTTGATCCGGCAAAGATCGCACAATTTGACCAAAATGATTTCAAAAGGTTAATGAATGATTCAGGAATCATCCGTAACCGGCGTAAAATCATGGCAACGATTAATAACGCTAAAATAGTTGAAGAATTATTGGCGAATGGTGAGACGTTGAATAATTACGTATGGTCATTTGTTAATTTTGAATCTCAGCGCCTTCATTTGAATGGCAAACAGTTACCATCACAGACAGAAGAATCTAAGAAAATGTCCCAAAAAATGAAAAAAGATGGCTTTCAATTTATGGGACCGACCACTGTGTATTCCTTTATGACTGCAGTTGGAATGGTCAATGCTCATGAAGATTAGTTAAATTATTAATTGAATGTGTGTAGCAAATTATGCTAAGATGGTTCTCGTTATAAAGCAAATTCCCGATAGGATTCACTTTAATGTGAAGATGCCTTGTAACCACTAAATGTTTCAATTGCAATATACATATGGGGGAATTATTACAGATGGTAGAAAAACATTTATTTACTTCAGAATCTGTTTCTGAAGGGCATCCTGATAAGATCGCTGACCAAATTAGTGATGCTATTTTAGACGCATTGCTTGAAAAGGATCCGGACTCCCGGGTTGCTGTCGAAACTTCTGTTACTACTGGACTAGTTCTAGTTTTCGGTGAAGTTTCAACTAAAGCTTACGTTAATATTCAAAAGGTAGTACGTGACACGATTCGGCGGATTGGCTACACAGATGGTAAGTACGGCTTTGATGCTGACAACTGTGCAGTTATTACCGCAATCGACGAACAATCACCTGATATTGCTCAAGGGGTTGATGATTCCCTTGAAACTCGTGAAGGGGATGCTGATCCGCTTGACCAAATCGGTGCAGGTGACCAAGGTCTGATGTTCGGTTACGCTACTGATGAGACACCAGAATACATGCCATTGACTTTGATGCTTAGTCACAAATTGATGCAACGGATTGCTAAGTTACGTAAGGAAAACGTTATTCCATACTTGCGTCCAGATGCTAAGGCCGAAGTTACTGTTGAATATGATGAAAATGACAAGCCTTTACGTGTTGATACCGTTGTTTTGAGTACTCAACATGATCCAGAAGTTTCTCTTGACCAAATCAAGAAGGACGTTATGGAACAAGTTATCAAGGCAGTTATTCCTGAAAAGTACCTTGACGATCAAACTAAGTACTTCATTAACCCAACTGGTCGGTTTGTTATCGGTGGCCCACAAGGGGATGCTGGTTTAACTGGTCGAAAGATTATTGTTGATACTTACGGTGGGGCTGCTAACCATGGTGGTGGTGCCTTCTCTGGTAAGGATGCTACTAAGGTTGACCGTTCAGCAAGTTACGCTGCTCGTTACATTGCTAAGAACTTGGTCGCTGCAGGATATGCTAAGAAGCTTGAAATCCAAGTTGCATATGCCATCGGTGTTGCTGAACCAGTTTCAATTTCAATCGATACCTATGGAACTGGTACGCGGAGTGAGGCTGATTTAATTGCTGCCGTACGGAAGGTATTTGATTTACGTCCAGCTGGTATCATTAAGATGCTTGACTTGAAGCGGCCAATTTATGAACCAACAGCAGCATACGGTCACTTTGGACGAACTGATGTTGATTTACCATGGGAACACTTAGATAAAGTCGATGAATTAAAGAAAATTCTTGGCTAGTTCTCATTAAAAATTAATCTAATGCTTGCATTTAAGAATGCTGGTTGTTAGAATGTCAATAAATATTTGATCAGATTGGAAGTAGTAGTTGTTATCAATTCTTCAGAGATCGTGTGGTGCTGTGAACACGAGAATTGTTAATGGTGAACTCATCCAAGAAAATCGTTACTGAAATTTTAGTAGGTAATGACGTTTGCCGCGTTATGGCGTAGAGTGCCATGGTTAATACCATGGAAATTCGGGTGGTACCGCGGAGTAATTCGTCTCGTAGAATTGGGTTTCTACGGGACTTTTTTATTACGATCAAATAGGCAAACGTGTTTTTTATTATCAAAGGAGAGAAATATATGGCTTACGATCACACTGCCATTGAAAATAAGTGGCAACGATTCTGGAAAAAGAATAAGACATTTAAGGCAACCTTGAACAAGGATCAAAAGAAGTACTATGCCTTAGATATGTTCCCATATCCATCTGGTCAAGGACTACACGTTGGTCACCCAGAAGGTTATACCGCAACTGATGTGATGTCACGGATGAAGCGGATGCAGGGATACAATGTTTTGCACCCAATGGGTTGGGATGCTTTTGGATTGCCAGCCGAACAATATGCTTTGAAGACTGGTCATAATCCAAAGAGCTTTACTAACCAAAATATTAACCACTTCCGTAATCAAATCCAATCTCTTGGTTTTTCTTATGACTGGGATCGTGAAGTAAATACCACGGATCCTGAATACTACAAGTGGACTCAATGGATCTTCGAACAACTTTACAAGAAGGGCTTAGCCTACGAAAGTGAAATTATGGTTAACTGGGCTCCTGATTTCATGGGTGGTACGGTTGTTGCCAACGAGGAAGTTGAAGATGGTAAGACTAAACGTGGTGGCTACCCAGTTTACCGGAAGCCAATGAAGCAATGGGTATTAAAGATTACTGCCTACGCTGATCGGTTAATTGATGACTTGGATCTTGTTGACTGGCCAGAAAGCGTTAAGGAAATGCAACGTAACTGGATTGGTCGTTCAGAAGGTGCATCAGTATTCTTCCCTGTTGCTGGTGATGAAGACACCAAGATTGAAGTCTTTACTACCCGGGCAGATACCTTATTTGGTGCTTCATATGTCGTATTAGCTCCTGAACAAGAATTAGTTGATCAATTGACTACTCCAGAACACAAAGAAGCAGTTAAGGAATACCAAGAAGAAGCTTCACGGCGCTCTGATCTTGAACGGACTGATCTTAATAAGGACAAGACTGGTGTATTTACTGGTTCATACGTTATTAACCCAGTAAACGGTGAAAAACTACCAATCTGGATTAGTGACTATGTTCTTGCTTCATACGGTACAGGTGCTGTAATGGCTGTTCCATCAGGTGATCAACGGGACTACGACTTTGCTAAGAAATTTGACTTGCCAATTAAGCCAATTATGGAAGGTGCTGACCTCTCTGAAGGTGCCTTTAGTGGCGATGGTAAGCACATCAATTCTGGCTTCTTGGATGGCTTAAACATTGCTGATGCCAAGAAGAAGATGATTGATTGGCTTGAAGAACACAATGCTGGTCACAAGAAGGTTAACTACCGTCTTCGTGATTGGATCTTCAGTCGGCAACGTTACTGGGGTGAACCAATCCCTGTCATTCACTGGGATGATGGTCGGACAACCCTTGTTCCTGAAGATGAATTACCACTGAAACTACCTGACACCGATAACATTGAACCATCTGGTACTGGTGAAAGTCCTTTGGCTAATGTTAAGGATTGGGTCAATGTTTACGATGATCAAGGACGTCATGGATTGCGGGAAACAAATACAATGCCACAATGGGCTGGTTCATCATGGTACTGGCTTCGTTATACTGATCCACACAACAGTAAGGAATTTGCTTCTAAGGAGGCATTGGATTACTGGTCACCAGTAGATCTTTACGTTGGTGGTGCAGAACATGCTGTTCTTCACTTGCTCTATGCGCGGTTCTGGCACAAGGTTCTCTATGACTTGGGCTTAGTTCCAACTAAGGAACCATTTATGAAGTTGGTTAACCAAGGGATGATTCTTGGTGCTAACCATGAAAAGATGTCCAAGTCTAAGGGTAATGTTGTTAACCCAGATGACATTGTTGAAAAGTACGGTGCTGATACTTTACGTCTTTATGAAATGTTCATGGGCCCATTGACTGAATCAGTTCCTTGGGATGAAGAAGGCCTTCATGGTTCTTACAAGTGGATTCAACGTGTATGGCGTTTGCTCATGGATGAAAACAACCACCTTCGTGATCGGGTATCAACTTTCAATGATGGTAAGTTGACTAAGATTTACAACCAAACTGTTAAGAAGGTTACTGAAGACTACGAACGGATGCACTTTAACACCGCAATTTCTCAACTGATGGTCTTCGTTAACGAAGCATTTAAGGCTGATGATCTTCCAGTTGAATACATGGAAGGATTCATCAAGATGATTTCACCAGTAATTCCACACGTTGCTGAAGAATTGTGGAGTCACTTCAATGTCAGTGATACAATTGCTTACCAACCATGGCCAACATATGATCCAAAGGCCTTGGAAGAAGACGAAGTAGAAATGATTATTCAAGTTAATGGTAAGTTGCGTTCTAAGATTAAGATGGCAAAGAACATCGATCGTGAAGAAGCACAAAAGCTTGCCTTAGCTGATGAACATGTTAAGAAGTTCGTTGATGGTAAGGACATTAAGAAGATCATTGTTGTACCAAACAAGATCGTAAACATTGTTGCTAAGTAATATCATTTTATAAAATAATCAGGTCATAACGATAATTCGTTGTGGCCTGATTTTTGCTTATGGAACGTGGTAAAATACAAGAAGTTTTGGAAAGAAAAAGGAGACAATATGGAACTTGTTAGTTACCCTGCTGTTTTTCAGCAGAAGGATGATCAAATTGAGGTTGACTTTCCTGATCTCCCCGAAGCATTTACGCAAGGGAAAGATATGACAGAAGCAATGGAATTTGCCAAGTTGGGGTTAGCAATCACCCTTGATGATAAACTGGGGCATTTTGAGAAAGCTCCGCAAGTTAGTAAAATTACTGACGTTGAGGCAAAATATCCTAATGCAACGGTAAAGATGGTAACAGTTGACTTGGAACAGTATTAGTGAGAAATCCTAAAAATAATTTGCGGCAATGCAGTAATAAGGATAGAATGGTTAATATTGATTTTAGAAAATAAAAGGTAGGATTCAAATATTATGAATGAAGGACAGCAAAAGGAAACTGCTCGTTCAAAAATGCTGAATGGTTCAGCGTGGATGACGGCGGGGAACATCACCTCACGCATCCTTGGAGCTATTTACATTATTCCTTGGGTTACTTGGCTAGGTGCCTATAGTGATGAGGCCAACGCTTTATATGCTCAAGGTTACAATATTTATAGTCTTTTTATTACAATTTCAACTGCTGGGATACCATCAGCAATTTCTAAATTAGTTGCGCACTATAATGGGCTAAATGAATATGGGATTAGCCAGAAGTTGAACCGGTCCGCGATGTACATGGCCTTAGCGTCAGGGGTCATTTGCGGGACGATTATGATGTATATTGCATCCTGGCCAATCGTATATAACGGTGATACTAATCTGATACCAGTTTTACGTTCATTGGCTTGGGCAATTTTCATTATCCCACTAATGGCAATTAGCCGGGGGATTTTCCAAGGTTATAGTATGATGGCACCATCAGCGATTTCCCAGTTTGTGGAACAGCTCTTCCGGATTATTTACATGTTGGGTGCTACATACCTAATCATGAAAATCAATAAAGGTAGCTGGGTCAGTGCAGTTAGCCAATCAACATTTGCTGCATTTATTGGTGCAATTGGGGCCTGTGTCGTCCTCTTCTTCGCATGGATCAAGTATCGTAACTATATGCGTGGGGACACTGCTACGATCAAGCAACCAAGTGAAGATGTATCAACGATTCAATTAATTTTGAAGATTGTGTACCAATCAATCCCATTCATTATCATTGAATCAGGGATTAACCTGTTCCAATTGGTTGATCAGTACAGTTTTAAGCGCATGATGCCAATGGTTGGGCACTTTAGCGGTTACCAAATTGATGTCTTATATGCGTTGTTTGCATTCAATGCAAATAAGCTTTACATGATCATTATTGCATTAGCCAATGCCTTAGCGGTTACGGCAATTCCATTATTAGCGATGGCACGGGCACAAAATGATCAAGCAGGGATGCGGAAGCAGATTGAAAATGTTCTGATGCTCTTCTACTTTGTTATGATTCCTGCTGTATTAGGATTGTATGCAGTTGCTCAACAAGTATATACGGTCTTTTACCGATATAACCATGCAGGGGTTGTGGTCCTTGAATTTGCAGCCTTTATTTCAATTCCACTGGGACTCTATACTGTTGCTGCAGCGATGATGCAGGGAATTTCTGAAAACCGTAAGATGATGAAGTACTTGGGAATTGGGTTACTAATTAAATTGGTTATTCAATTCCCATGTATCTGGCTCGCTCAGGGATTGGGACCATTACTGGCAACAGGGATTGCTATGATGGTTATTAACTGCTTAATTATTCATTCATTTAATATGGAATTCCGCCTCAACTTTGAACAAATGGCATTGCCAACTAACCAGATCTTGGCATACTCATTAGTTATGATGGTAGTGACTAAAGCAGTTATGCTCTTATTAGGACTGTTTATTAGCCCATATGGACGTTATACAGCTTTCTTCACGCTTGTAATTGGGGTAATTGTTGGAGCAGGTGTATATGGCTTCTTAGCTTTACACTTCCGCTTAGCCGACAAACTCCTTGGTGGACGTGCAGAAAGATTACGGCAAGTCCTTCACATTAGCTAAATTTTAAAAAGATTGAGAACCAACTAGGCATTACCGCCTAACTTTGGTTCCCAATCTTTTTTATTAATCTTTAGTAATTTAACCTAATTGCTAGAGTACCGGTTTTAACCATCTCACCGAAACACTTCATTGCCAAGTTGTAAGCAGCTTGAGCGGTTTGACTGTTCGCGTCTTGCAACTTCTTTTGTAATTCTTCGCCAGTAAGGTTAGCAGCTTCCTGATCAGTCTTGATCACAACATGCCGACCAGCAGCAATCGTATTTTGCTTCATATCTTCAACGATATTGTTATAACGCTTTGGATGATCGTCACCGATTGTAGTAATCGCATGAGTTAACCAGTACATTTTAGTAATGTTAAAGTCTTCAGTAGTCTTATATGTATCTGGAGTATCTAAAACATTAGTGTAGTAAGGTGCAGTTGCATTATAGGCGTTTGGTCCATATGATAACCAGCAAATTCCAGCTAGTTTAGCAGGAACATCATTCCGGATTTGTAAAATATGAAGTTCTTGGTTCCGTTGAAAACCAATTGGCCGGTAAGCATGACGTTCAGCATCAGTCCCTAAATCACTGTATGGGTCATAAGGAGTATGTTGGTAACGCGAACTTAAAGCATATTTGAAATCTTCAATAGTCAACTTATGCTCTGGCTTTCGAGACCATGGGAGATCTGGATTATCAGGCTTCTCAACGTCACTTGGATTAAATAACTTTTGAATATACCATTGGCGAGGAATATTGTACAGGTAATCTGAATCATTATGGCTGCCGAAAATGTGCCGAAGATTGTAATGACCATCATTGTCAACATTTAAATGATATTGTTTAATCATGTCTTCAAGATCTGCAGAAGCGAGGGTGTCGTCGCTATTAAAGTCAAAGTCGGTAATTGCAAACCAGTTTGGTGCGACAACGTATGAATCATCAGGAACCTTCTTCGCTGCCCAGTGGTGACCACCAATGGTTTCCATGTACCAAATCTCATCCTTGTCAGAGAAAATCACACCGTTTGGTTCGTACGTCCCATGTTTTTCAAGCAGGGCGCCTAGATATTTAACCCCTTCTTTAGCAGAATGAATGTACGGAAGGACGATTGTTACGAAATCCTCCTCGCCAATTCCAGACTTATCAAACGGATCGATTCCTAGGATTCGTGGATTGGTGGTACTAGTTTCTGTAGCTGACATAGCAACATTATCAGCATTAATACCTCCTTCGCCCCAGATTCCCATACGTTTTTCAGCTGCCTGATTTTCTGGTAAGGCTGTATAGCGCAATGGATTATCAGGTAGTGTTAATTTATATTTCGAAGTTACTGATTGATATTCACGTGGTTGCTTATCAGGAGTTACAACAACGAACCGTTTTGGATTAAGCGCGTGGCCATAATCCTCATTCCGAGCAATCATGGTTGATCCATCTGCAGTGGCTTTCTTACCGGCTAAAAGAGTTGTACATGGCATAAATAAGATCTCCTTAGATAATTAATTCATAAAGCCAATTTGTTGTTCTGTTTTTCCTGCTTCCATCTTTTTCATGAAGGTTGGTAGTGAACGACTAATTTGGTGGGGGAGGACAATATATTGATCCTTCGCGATTTGTTCAGCAATTGCACTATGCGCATAAACTGCGGCTAAAGTGGCCTTAAGTGGCTTGCTTGAGAATTCAGCAGTAAAGCCACCGACCATCCCAGCTAATGTATCGCCCATTCCACCAACAGCTTGGGCAGGAGTACCAATTGTAAGTTGGTACACTTCATCATTCGTGTAGATTTCTGTATGGTGCTTCTTCAAGACTACAGTTGCTCCGAGTTTTGCTTGAGCAGTCTTGTTACGTTCTTCAGTTTGATCAGCAATCTTGATCCCTGAAAGACGTTGCCATTCCATTTGGTGTGGGGTATAGATAATGTTTCCCTTAGGTTGTGGCAAATTTTCTTGGGCCATCAGAGTAATTGCAGAACCATCAATAACGACATTTTGTTTTTCATTTGTATGAGCAAAGACATTCTTTAAAATCGCCAGGCTTTGTTCATCAGTCCCAAGTCCTGGACCAACTACTACTGTTGTAGCAGGCTCCACCAATGATGCTACTTGCTCAGCATCATTAAAGTCAGCAAACATTGCTTCTGGGAGCTGGGAGTGGAGTGGACTGGAATTGCTAGGATCGGTTGCGGTTGTTACTAATCCGGCGCCAGAACAAACAGCAGCTGTCGAAGCCATAATAATCGCACCACCAAAGTTACGATTACCGCCGACCAGGGTAACCTTTCCGTAAGTTCCCTTGAAACTATCTTTTGGTCGTGGCTTGATGACATCAAAAAGAATTTGATCTGTTAACTTTTTCATTTTTTAAACTCCTTTTATAATGAGTGCTTTCAAGCTAAAATCCTTTACTTTCATGGTATCATTAATTTAACAAAATAGATTAATGGAGGACGATAAAATGACAGATTGGCTGAAGGCTGCTCAAGATCAAAAGGAAAATTACTTAAAAGATTTAACAACCTTGTTAAAGATCCCCAGTGTTCGTGATGATAGTGCCGCAACTGACGAATACCCATTAGGACCAATGCCAGCAAAAGCACTCCAAGCATTTTTAAAGATGGCACAGGAAGATGGCTTCCGTACAAAGAATATTGATAATCTTGTTGGCTATGCTGAATGGGGTGAAGGTGACGAAACCTTAGCAATTTTAGCCCACCTTGATGTAATGCCTGCTGGAAAGGGTTGGGATACGGATCCATTTGATCCAGTGATTAAGGATGGCAACTTGTATGCTCGGGGTGCTTCAGATGATAAGGGCCCGGGGATGGCTTGCTATTATGCCTTGAAGTACCTGAAGAACCAAGGAGTTAAGTTTAATAAGAAAGTACGGTTCATTGTTGGTACTGATGAAGAAAGTAATTGGACGGGGATGCACCGTTACTTTGAGGTAGAACCAGCTCCTACATTTGGCTTTTCTCCAGACGCTGAATTCCCAGTAATTAATGGTGAAAAGGGCCAAGTTTCTCTTTTATTAGACGTCCCAGCTGGAAATGAAGGTCAATTCAAGTTGATTAGTTTTGAATCTGGTTTACGGTTTAACATGGTTCCGCGAGAAGCAGTTGCTAAGATTGAAACTCCCGATAATGCTAAAGTAATGAATGATTTCAAGCAATTTATCGATGAAAACCCAGTCACTGGTGAAATTGAAGAAGTAGCAGATGGCTTGCAAGTAACTGTAATTGGTAAGGCTGCTCACGGGATGGAACCTGAAAAGGGGATTAATGCTGGAACCTACTTAGCAGTGTTCCTCAACCAGTACGACTTTGCTGGTGGTGCAGGGAGCTTCATTCAATTCCTCGCTGAATATCTTCACCTTGATACTAGGATGGATAAGTTTAACGGTGCCTATACTGATGAAGTAATGGGTGAGTTAACGATGAATGCGGGGATTTTGAACTATGATTCCACAAATGGCGGTAATATCAATATGAATTTCCGTTATCCAAAGGGAATTACGCCAGATGAAATTCAAAAGAATGTTGAAAAGGTTACTAAGACACTCAACATTAATGTTAAGCAAGATGAAGGACAGGAACCACACTATGTTGATCCAGAAGACCCAATTGTAAAGACATTGATGAAAGCTTACAGCGACCTAAGCGGCGACCAAAACGCTAAGCCTGAAGTTGTTGGTGGAGGAACTTATGGCCGTTTAATGAAGCGGGGAGTTGCATTTGGTGCCTTAATGCCAAATACTCCTAATACAATGCACCAAGCAAATGAGTACCAACCAGTTAATGATCTAATCACTTCAATGGCAATTTATATGCAAGCTATCAATGACTTGGTGACTGATTAATTACTGTGTGAAGAATATGGTAAAATTAAAGTAGGATCCGTTTAATAGTCAATTTATCTGGAGGTGGCAATAATGAGTTATCAAAAGATCCTTGTTGGAATTGATGGTTCAAAGCAATCAGACATGGCTTTTTCTAAAGCAGTCGACATTGCTAAGCAAAATGATGCAGCTTTATACCTGCTAAGCGTTATTAATGGTGAACGCTACCCAACAACAAGTCCAAGTGGCTTTGGCTTTGTTGATAAGAGTATCTACGATTCAGCAATTCAAGAGATGAACAAACGCCTAGCAGCAAGTAAGAAGAAGGCTGAAGATGCTGGGATAAAGGAAGTTCACACTGATGTTGAAATTGGTAATGCTAAGGTTGAATTAGCTGAAAAGTATCCTAAAGATCACGACATTGATTTAATTGTTATTGGTGCTACCGGACTGAATGCAATCGGACGGTTAATTGTTGGTTCAACTGCTGCATACACTATTCGGGTTGCTCCTTGTGATGTTACAGTTGTTAAGACTGATTTAACTAACAAAAAGCTTGAGATCAAGGGAAGCAGTTACCCAGAAATTTAATTACTGAATAAAAAGATGATGCCAGATAGTAATCAAATCGATTATTATCTGGCATTAATTTTATATAAAAACATTTTTTTGTAACATATGTTCGGCAATGTATACTAATCTTAGTAGAACGTGGTAGAATATGACAGTCGATACTTTGTTTATAACTAATTCGGCGTGAGGAGTATTAATTTAATGCGTTTTCAATTAAAACACTTTTTAGTAGTAATTATTGCATTATTAGTTGTTGTAATTGGTTTTAATTGGTGGCATCAAGCACATCATTTTAACAAAAATACAACGATTAATGGGATTAATGTTGGGGGCTTAACTACCAAGCAGGCATTGGAAAAGGTTAAGTCAACAAAGAATGATAATAAGGTTTATTTGAATGGCAAATTGATTTACGATGGTCCAGATTCTGATTCAACCTTTACCTCGGCCGATCAAACTAAAATTCAAAATGCTTTTCATAAACAATTTACCTTTTTCCCATCGCGGAAAGTACATTCTCTTCATGTAACACCAACTAAGCAAGAGAATACTCAAGATGCAGCAAAGAAAGCAGCTGTACTGGCAAATATTCAGCGGGAAAACAATGGATGTCAAGCGCCTGTTGATGCTTATGCTGAGCTTAAAGATGGTAAGGTTATTACTCATAAGGGACAAAAAGGAAATAAGATTGATGAACAATTGATTTTAAATCAGTTGAGTTCACAATCAATTAATAGTGAAATCCATTTGAATTCTAAGGAGCAACAACCATTATCTGTTAACAGCAAAGTTGTTCAGAATCAAAAGAAACAACTGCAAAAGTTAGTTAACAAGAAGGTTGATTACCGGGTTGAAAAAACAACCTACCACTTTACAACAGATAATGTGATTACTAGTGCTACCTACAAGAATGGTAGCTACCAGTTTAATACAACTGCTGTTAATAAGAAAATCAACGAAATTAATAAAAAGCAGGCAACTCTAGGAAAAGCATTCAAGTTTAAGACTCCTGATGGTAAAGACATCACCACTGAAAAGGGTGGTAGTTACGGCTGGAAGATTAGTCCTAAACGTGCCGGTCAAACATTGGCTAAGGCGATTGCTGACGGCAAAGATTCCGTAAGTGCTAAGTCTGATATTTATGGGATTGGTTATAACACTCGTGGTACTGGTTACGGTGTTACTGAGAATGATGGTATTGGTAATACTTATGCTGTTATTTCAATTGCTGATCAACATGCATGGTTCTACAAGAATGGTAAGTGTGTTGATGATGTTGATGTTGTTACTGGTAAAATGAGTAACAAGGCTGACCAGACTCCAAAGGGTGTTTGGTACATTATGTACAAACAGTCACCTTCAGTCCTTAAAGGAACGAGTGATGATGGCTCTAAGTACAGTAGTAAGGTTCAATACTGGGCACAATTCACCAATAGCGGTTGTGGATTCCACGATGCTTCATGGCGGCACAATTGGTCCAAGACAGCTTACTTAAACGATGGCTCTAACGGTTGTGCTAATATGCACCCAAGCGATGCAGCTGGCGCTTATAATAGCCTAGAAGTCAATGAACCAGTTGTAATATACTAAAATTTTTACTAGCGATGAGATTAGAGAGCACAAAAGTTGTTCTCTAATTTCATCGCTTTTTTAATTTGTTAAATGCAGATCCCAATTTATTTCGTATTAGTTATTTAGAAGTTAATTGGGAGTGAATAGTAGATGAATGAAAAGCTTATTTTAGGAACAGCAGCGATGTTGTTTTCAATTAATACAGCAATTCCTGTTATTGCTAGTCAGATTGAGCAAGCACAAAAGGATGCAGAGATTGCGGTTATTAATCAAAGAGAAGTTCTTGCACAGGAATTACATGATCATGGGGATGAGTATACTCGAGAATTCTTAATTCGTTTTCATGAAGCTTCACAAAAGTTTCAGCAAGCATATTTACAAGGAATTAAGGATCAAAGAGATGGAGAAGTTCATTCTTACAGTGATCGGGTAGAGCAAGCAGCTTATCAAAAAGGAATTGATGAAGGAAAACTTCGGAGGACTGGGGAGAACGGACAAGTGCAAAATGTTCACAATCAAAATTCTCAAAATCAGGTTGTTGATCAGAAGAAGTATCCGCAAGCACAATTAAAGGCTAATCAAGCCCAATTTGTTAATCGGATTGCCAAAAATGCTCAAAAAATTGGTCAACAATATGATCTGTATCCCTCTGTAATCATTGCTCAAGCTGCATTAGAAAGTAACTGGGGAACGAGTGAATTGAGTTTGGCACCTCATCATAATCTTTTTGGAGTAAAGGGAGAATTCGGTGGCCGTGGAGTTATTAAAGCAACAACCGAATTTATTGATTCTCATGAGGAACAGGTACAAGCACAATTTCGCTCATACCAAAATGATTGGTTATCATTAAAGGATTATGCTAAAACATTACAACAGCCGATTTATCAAAAAGTTCATCGATCATCTGGAAAGTCGTATCGTGATGCCACTCAGGCACTGGTAGGGTGTTATGCCACCGACCCACAATATAATAAAAAACTAAATCAGATAATTGATAGTTATCAACTAACAAAATACGATGAAGCGTCTAAAGAAGGAAATGAGAAGGCAGCTATTAGTGAGCCTAAAACTGTAACATCGATTCCTAAAATCCACAGGCAAAAAGACGATTCGTCTCCTAGCAGCCGTCATCATTCAGTATCACCAGTTATCCCAGCAGTTGGCGGTGCAGCGTCAGCAGGGCTCTTAACTGTTATAAAGAAGCTCTTAGTGAGTTAAAAAGATAATAGTAGCTGATAGTTGAGCAATATTAAAAAATATTTGCCTTAATAGAAAAAAGGCCGAGTTAATGCTCAGCCTTTTTATCTCAATATTATTATTTGCGGATATCCTTTAATCGTTCATCGATCATTCCGAGAACGGTTTTAACGTTTTGTGGGTTTTCAAGATCATATTTCTCCAAATCGATCTTCATCTTTGGACTAGCATCGTAATCCCGGTACCAGTCTTTATAAGCACTCCACATTTTGTAGTAGTAATCTTTTAATTCAGGATTTTGATCAACTTGTTCATAATCCCGTCCACGCTTCTTAATCCGGTAGAGAATTGTTTCAAAATCAGTTTCGGAATAAACCATTAAATCAGGTGCTTTTTTAGGCAACCGATTTAAGTCAGCCATCATATTGTCTAATAACTTAAGATAAACTTCTAATTCCGTATCACTGATGTTACCTTCTGCGTTGTTTTCTCGTGTAAACAGAGCATCCTCGTAAATTGAACGGTCTAGGACATTGTTATCATCAGAGAGTGCTTGCTTAATCATTGAAAAACGCTTGTTAAGGAAGTAAATCTGTAGAAGAAATCCATATTGCTTTGGATCCTTATAATAAAGTGGTAATACTGGATTTTCACCAACCGGTTCATAGTACGCTTTAGTATGTAAATGGTCCGCAATCTTACCAGTTAAGGTGGTTTTACCGACCCCAATCATTCCTGCAGTAATTATCACCATAATGGCCCCTCTTTACTTTATTTTTAAACACAAGCACTATCTTACTACAAAATATTGTGGATTCCTAATAAAATTTTGGAATATTTGGTAGTAAGTAATCTTGGCTTATCGTCCTGTAAGGCCATTTTGATTGAACAATGTAGCAGAATACTGGTAAACTATTTTTTATAAAAATTTATTCTAATAATCATATGACAATTAGGGAGCAAGCAAACTTGGAACAAGTAGATAAACGGGATATCAGAATTCAATTGACGATAGCTCAACAACAAGGAAAATTAATTGAAGTTCATAATATTAAGGGCGATGATTACTTCAATATTGGCTTTGTTGTGGGGATGGATAATCACTTTTGCTTAATGATTAGCATCGATTGGGATGGAAAAATTAACGATTTGATTGCTATTCGGATTGATAGCATTATTGGGATTGAAGACGAAACAGACTACCTTACAACTGTTTCAGAAAAGACAAAAGTTGCCCATGAACATAATTATTTTGATATTTGGCATATTCAGCAATTCATAGATGAACATCCAGAAATTGCTAGTGGGAATATTTTGATGAACGTGCTAAAGGATGCTGACAGTCAACACTTGTCGGTAGTGATTGGAACTAAGAAATATCAGGGGATGGATGACTTTTCAGGAATGATCCATGATCTAAATGAAATTACCTTAAACCTTCATTACTTTAACGAGAAGGATCTTTCATCAATGTGGTCCTATGATATTTTGATTTCTGATATTGACTATGTACGTTCTCGCGGGACCCAAACAGCGACAACTAAGCAAATATTAGAAGATGTTTTCCACCAAGATTAATGAGAGTTGCAAGCTAAAGCACTTTCTAGTAAAATTTCCCAAAATGGAGGTTTTTAAGAAGTGAAGGCTGAATTAATATTAAAAGTAATTTTGCCACCGTTGATTATTTTTGCTGTCTTAGTAGCACTGACGATTGCAAAGGTAATCTCAGGGTGGACAATGTATATCTTATGGATCCTTGGCTTTGTTGTTGCTAATCTGATAGTTACGCGGATTACAGCAAAGTGGAGTTACCAACAACGAAAAGCAAAGCGACTTCAAGAAGAAAAAGGGAAGCAGCATAATGAATAAGGTACTGTCTCTTTTTAAGCGGATTGGTTTGATGGCCGCTTTTTTCTTATGTATAGAGTTACCGCCGATTGCAATGCAATTAGCTAATCGCAATAAGGAAGTTACTTTACGGACTTATATCTATGTAGCAATTTTCCTCATGCTGTTTGGCTTTATTATTGCATGGGCGCGGAAAACGTATCATCAATATAATCAAATACCGTTACGAAAGAAAATAAATATTAAGCTGATCCTTGGCGGATACTTAACAATTCTTCTTGGTGAATATCTTTTAGAAATTTTGAATGTTGTAATTTATCATCAAACTGAAACGGCAAATAACCAAAGCTTAAGAATGGTCCTTGGACATAATCCGTTAGTAACGATTATTTTTTCTCTTTCTGCGGTTATTTTGACGCCAATTGCAGAAGAATTGATTTTTCGCGGTGTCTTAATGAACCTATTTTTCAAGCCAAATACTTTTTGGCCTAAAGTAATTCTGTCTGGGATTGTTTTTTCCGCAGGTCATATTAGTACAAATATTATTAGTTTTCTTTTGTATTGTTTCTTAGGTATGACTTTAGCCTATGTTTATCGTAGAAGTGGTGATATTAGAAACTCCATGTTGCTCCACGGATTAAATAATTTGGTAGCCATGTTAATCATGCTCACAACAGTTTTAAAATAATCCTTGCAAGCGCTTACTAAAGATGATATATTATTGGTGAGGAAGGAAATAAGAGGCAATGTTAAAGCATTGAAAACCTCCCGTCTCAGTAGAGCCGAAGGAAGTAATGGAGTAGGCTAGAAGCAACGTAAGCGTAACCGGAAAGCTCTTTGTTTAATTCGTGGTTACCAGGGTGCACTACTTGAGCGGTTTACGAATAAAAAAGCGACTTTGCGGAAGATGAGAATCAAAAGTTTTGTATTTAGTAATTAGTTCCAGAGCAAAGTGGCAAGATTCCTTCCGTATATGTTATTTGAGAGAGGTCGAGTTATTTCTCGACCTCTTTTCTTGATCTTAAAAGAAACAATTTTGCTATAATTAAGCGCAGAGGTGATAAAATGTTCCTTTCAACAGAAGATTATCCACAGGCCCATAAAGTTTTGGGTGTTGTTAATGCAACTGCACATTTGATGCTGCCTAGCGACGCAATTGACTCATTTGAATCAATGGATCAGCTTTTTAGTGAAGTTCAACAAAAGATGCGTGAACGTGCAAGCGAAAAGGGCGCCGATGGAATTGTCGGAGTTCGATTTAATACTGATGTTGCTGATGTTCAAGTAGCGCCAAAGTTCTTGATTCTAACGGGATATGGAACAATGATTCAATTTATTGAGGATAAATAGGACTTGTAATTCAAAAAGATTCTTGTATAATGATATTGTTGTTATTTACGAATGACAATGCCCCAGTGGCGGAATTGGCAGACGCGCAACGTTCAGGTCGTTGTATGGGTTTCCATGTACAGGTTCGAATCCTGTTTGGGGCATTTTTTGTGTTTTCAATAAAAATCAATAGCTTACAAATGCCGTTAAATCAGCATTCTTGATTTTAAAAAATACCTATGAAAGCTATTGAAAACAGATTCTGCGGAAAAATTGCGGAAAAAATAATTCTTCTTGTCGGGGCGTGGCTACTGGGTTTCAGTAGTCTTTTTTATTTGTTCTGCGGAAAAACAGATAAAACGGGCGGTCTAATTTTGAGTTAGATCGTCCGTGTAATGTTTGTTTTTGCTGTTGGTAGATAATCATAAGCTAGTAGCAAGGCTTTACGCTGTTTGTATCTTAATGTTCGTTCTGCCATGTCGATATGGTGTTCTTTTAGTTCCAGTAGAGTTCGTTTGGTACTGTACTGCTTAATAAAGCGACACTCTAAAATAATACCGCTTGCAAGGTCATCCCCTTTAATATGCTCAACTACTTTTAGGCGTTCTTTACACTGGTAAATGGCTTCTGAATGGTTGCTATCCTGTCTAAGTGATACTAATAACCATGATTTATACTGCTTTAGGTAAGTTTTGGCTCTATTACTTGCTACGCTTGGTTCAATAGTGGGGATAATTGACATTGTGCATTTACTCCAATATAGTGTTTTTGTTGAACTTATATCGTTGGGGCGTTCCTGTTAGGAGCGTCTTTTTTTAGTATGTTAGTAAAGTTAGGATAGTCCTATATTTTGAACTTAATAATTAAGCCAATTACAACAATAGCAATTAATAGCGACAATAATTCTATTTGCCAATAATCATTGCTGAAAAATACGATCATGGTTAACGCTCCTTTTTATAGCCTGTCTGATCTGCCCATAAGATACCCCCATACCATAGAAACTAAAATAACTAGCATTTTTTCAACGAGTGCTTGTTTTGGTTCTCACGGGGTGGGGAATGTTTTAATGAGTATTAAATTAATTGCACAATCGTTGAATAATAATTAATCATCCCTTGCCCGTACTATTACTTTAATGGTACGGGTTTTATTGTATCTGGAATTAACTACTAAATGCCCGTAAATTGTCCAGTTTTGTGTAGTAATTAACTACGAATTAGACAAGAAAGTAGTATTTTGTAAGGTTCTAGTGTCTGTACTTAATAACCAGTAAAGCAATAATAAGTACGGCAATAACTGCGATTAGTTCATACGTCCAATATTTACTATCAAAAAATAGAATCATGTTATCAACTCCAATCTAACTACGTATCGCGTCACAAGGTTAGCATTTGTTAACATTCTTTTAACTACAAACATCCCCATAATGTCCAGTTTTGTGTAGTGGTATGTAGTGATTAACTTTGCTTCTGCTGTTGCTGTTAAACGCTATTATGTCGGAATTTATTAGGATTCAAACAGCACAATGACTTTTAACTACGATAAGGCTACAAAGTTAACAAATATTAACAAGTCTTAATGCCTAAATCCGATATTTTTGTACGCTGTGGTTACTTTGTTCTGATAATAGCCTGCGTAAAAGCGATGGTGTTTTTGGTATACGAATCCCAGCACTTGCATGTTTTTCTTGAATTGCCATGAACTCAACGGCTCTAATTTGTTAGCAAGGCAAAAGTCTTTGTATCGTTCATAAGCCAATTTACAACGTACATAACAGCGCCTGTCTTTTACAACTTTAGGACTGTAAACAAACTTAACAACTGTTGGGTCTGCTTTGTCTTTATTCCTAACTCTGAAATAGTAGTCTTTCTTATTTTCTTCACTCATTGCCAATAATTTTGCTAGTGAATGCCTTGAAAAGTGGTAGGTACCTCTATACCATCCCATTTAATCATCTCCAGTCGTTCTGCTTGTATACTGCCTTGTAAACCATCATGTAAACCAGCTTGTATACAATGTTTGTTACTAATTCTGTTACTGGTATTAACACCATCTTTATTACTACTGTTGTTACTACTTTCTCGATGAAATAGTAGTAGCAAATAAGCCATTACGACTGGAAACAATCGCAATGGCTTTTTTCACTGATCCAACTCATCCATCAATTGTTTGGAAAAATCGTTCATATTACCACCCTCTTTCTAAAAAATGATCTTTTTAAGCACCTGCAAAAACTGAATATCATTATTTTACGTTTTAAAGCTCTCTAAGACGTTTTAGGCAATGAATGGATAATTTATCGAATACCTTAATAATCGTTTTAAAAGCATTGAATTTTTGAAAATAAACACGTGTTCTGCCTGAATGCAATAGTAGGGGATGCTTTTTATATACCCGACAAATTAGACAGTTCTTTTTATAGTGTGCCCAATCTGCCCATACCCTTAATTCTCGTTTTAAAGCCTTCTGAGCCATTTTAAGAGAAACGTGCTTATTACTAATTCCACCAATAATCAAGCCTGCTATTGGTACTCTTGCTATGTTCTGCTGTCAAAGATACCAATAAAAACAGCTTTATTTCTCTTTATAAATGTAATCCTCTAAGTGATTGACTAAAAGGCTTGTTAGCTGTTGTTCGTTGACACCTGAATAATCATCTTCTAAATCATCAATAGCGTCTTTAACGTATTTTTCTTCATACTTGTTAAGTATGGTTTCTAGTAATAAGGCTATTCGTTGATTGCTTTCTGATAGTTCAAGATTAAATACTTGGTCAATATAACCAATCATTATTGCTACGTTACTATCTCGTCCATTAGGTAGTCCAGTACCTCGTCCACTTTCACTAGTAGCATTATGATCCTTAGAGGAAGTAGAACTGTCGACAGAAGAAGCATTTTCCCCCATACCCCCATTAGAAGAAGAAAGTTGCATGTTTGCACTATTTATCTTTTCTTGGCTGATCTGATCTTTGCTGTCCTGATCTGTTCTACTCTGATCTAGT